>JAQGMQ010000644.1 GCA_028292305.1 Rhodoferax sp. | reverse complement strand
GCGCCGCGATGGACCAACTCGCCGGGCTCTTCCGCCGCGCAAGGCGAGCCATCTTCGCGCAGCACCAGGATCTCCGCGTTGGGAATGGCTTTGCCGATGGAATCGGGTCGACGGTCCACTTCTTCTGGCGGCAGGTAGGTGGAACGAAACGCTTCGGTCAGGCCGTACATCAGATAGGGCTTGGCCTGCGGCACGCGCTGGCGCAACAGGGCCAGGGTCTCGCCAGGCATGCGACCGCCGGTGTTGGCGAAGTAGCGCAGGTTTTGTCCGATGGCAGCGGGCCAGTCCAACTGGGCGAGCTGGATGTACAAGGGCGGCACGGCGGTAAGGCCCGTCACCTTTTCGCGCTCCATCGCCTTGAGCACATCGCGTGGCATCAGGTAATTGAGCAGTACCACCCGGGCGCCGGTGTGAAACGCGGTGGTCAGCTGGCTGAAGCCGGCGTCGAACGACAGCGGCAAGGCGGCCAGCAAGGTGTCCTGCGACTCGTTGTGCAAATAGCTGGCCACGCTTTTGGCGCCGGCCACCATGTTGCGGTGCGACAGCACCACGCCCTTGGGCTTGCCTGTGCTGCCCGATGTGTAGAGGATCGCGGCCATGTCCACGTCGATGACGCGATGCGCGGGGTGCAGCGGGCCGCGCACGAAGTCGGACCATTCGGTGCACGTCATGGTGGCCGGAACGCCGGAGATTCCCGCAGTGGCGCCGGTAACCACGATGTGGCGAAGATCAGGGCAGTCGGCCAGGGTGTCGGCCAGCAATGCCATACGCTCGGGCGAAGTGACCAACGCACGCACATTGCAATCCCGCAGGATGAAGCCGACCTGCTCGGCTTTGAGCAGTGGGTTGAGCGGCACAAAAACGGCACCGGCCGCGGGCGCGCCGAAGCTGGCAATCACCGTCTCGAAGCGTTTTTCCAGGTAGATCGCCACCCGCTCGCCGCGCTGCAAGCCGAGCCCCATCAAGCCAGAGGCGAAATGGGCCACCTTGGACGCCAGCGCCTCGTACGACAACGACGCGGCGCCGTCGGTGAGCGCCCGCGCATCGGGCGTTCGCTCGGCGGCCACGGCGATCAGTTCGGACAGAAGTGTGGATTCGGACATGGCAGATGGCTTTGGGGGTCAACAAAACGGGTTATGTGCCAAAAGTATCGCATAGCGCCCACGGGCAACATGCCTAAAATGTCCTCTTTGTATACGTTTAAAACAGGGGTGTCGGTCATGGATGTGGAGAAAGAAGTCATTCGGCTTTTGGACGAGGTTTTGAGCCTGAACGGGCGGTCCGCGTCGTTCACCCGCGCCACGCCGCTGCTGGGTGCCATCCCTGAGCTGGATTCCATGGCGGTCGTGTCGCTGATCACCGGGCTCGAAGACCAGTTCGGCCTTGTCGTCGACGACGACGATATCGACGGCACCACATTCGAATCGGTGGGCTCGCTCAGCGATTTCGTCAGCGGCAAACTGGCAGCCTGAGGCCCGTCGCCCAATCACGATGCACGTGCAGCCGAAGCCGTTTTTTCTCGACACGCCAGGCGGTCAGAGGTTCTGCCAACTCCATGCAGCAACCCAGACCGTTGCGCGCGGCCATGTGGTTTGCGTGCATGCGTTTGCCGAGGAAATGAACAAGTCTCGCCGCATGGTGGCGCTGCAGGCTCGCGCACTATGCGCCGCAGGCTTCGATGTCTTGTTGATTGATCTTCAGGGTTGCGGAGACAGCGCTGGCGATTTCGGCGATGCCACCTGGCAGGGCTGGGTCGATGACGTGATGGCGGCCACAGCTTGGATGGCAGCGCGCGGCCCGACCCCTCTGTGGATCTGGGGCCTGCGCGCGGGTTGCCTGGTCGCCGTCGAAGCGAGCCGGCAGATGGCAAACCCATGCAAACTCGTTTTCTGGGCGCCAACCCCATCAGGCAAATCCCTGTTGCAACAGTTTCTGCGGCTCAAGGCCGCCGGCGACATGCTCGGCGGACAGGCCAAAACCATCATGGACGGGCTTCGCCAGCAGCTCGCCGAAGGCCAGGCGGTCGAAGTTGCAGGCTACAGCGTGTCGGCTGCACTCGCCAACGGTCTGGAGCGGGCGACATTGGACCCGGTCGTGCACGTCAGCGGCATCGAATGGCTGGAATTGTCGACACGCGCCGATGCCAGCCTGACGCCTGTCGCCAGCAAGACCATGGCCCAATGGCAGCAAGCGGGCGTGCCGGTGCGGGCGCGCATCGTCTCCGGCCCCTCGTTTTGGCAGACGACAGAAATTGAAGAGGCCCCCGAACTGATTGAAGCCACGGTTGCCGCGTTGTTGAATCCGGTCACGCAGCCTGCCGCGGAAACGGAAGTCGCGGTATGAACTACGCTGAGGAACCCCTGGTGTTCACCTGCGCGGACGAGACGTTGGTCGGCATTTTGAGCGCGCCTGCCAGCGATGCCACCACCGGTGTGGTAATCGTCGTAGGCGGCCCGCAGTACCGGGCCGGAAGCCATCGCCAATTCGTACGGCTGGCGCGGACACTGGCCAGTGCCGGGCATGCCGCCTTGCGTTTCGACTACCGTGGGATGGGCGACAGCAGCGGAAACGCGCGCGACTTTCTGAACGTCACCCAGGACATCCGAGCGGCCATCGAGGCACTGCAGCGCCGGCTCCCGACCGTGTCGAAGATCGTTCTATGGGGACTTTGCGATGGCGCATCCGCGGCTTTGCTCTACTGCAGAGAGACGCAGGACCAACGGATCGCCGGCCTGTGTCTGGTCAATCCGTGGGTCCGCTCCGAAGCCAGCCTCGCCAGGACGCAGGTCAAACATTACTATGCCCAACGCCTGATGCAGCGCGAATTCTGGCTCAAATTGATGAGCGGGAAAGTGGCCGCAGCCGCGTTGAGCGGATTGGTCCGCAGCATCCGGCTGTCGGCAGGTTCGGCAGGTTCGGCAGGTTCGGCAGCGTCGGCAGGTGCTATCGCCAGCAACGCCTCGTTCCAACAACGCATGGCTGAGGCTTGGCACAGTTTCCAGGGCAGCATTCTTTTGCTGCTGAGCGGCGACGACTATACGGCGAAGGAGTTTGTCGAGTACGCTCAAACCGATACGACGTGGAGCGCGGCGCTGAAGCAGGCGAAAGTTGTCCAGCATGTGCTGGATGACGCTGACCATACGTTTTCGGACCACGCTGCACGGACGCGTGTGGAAGACTTGACGAGGAATTGGCTCGATGCCCAAGTCCACCCGACCAGAAACCCCGCCGGCTTGGCATTAGCGCCCTGACTGACACGGAGAGAAAGATGGTTTCCCAAATCTCGCTGAAATCGCTTACATCGCCTTTTGCAGCCAGCAGGCCGCGGACAATGCGTGGCTTGGCAGCCCTGCGCATCGTGGGCGCGGCCGCCGTTCTGTTGAGCCTGAGCTTCCAGGCGCACAGCCAGGAATCTGGTTGTGGGCCAATTCAGAATGCCTACGGTCCGTTCGACTATCGGTTCGAAAAGGGCAACAGTCTTTATCTTGTCGAAAGTGCGCATTTCACCCCAGTTGTGGAAGCGCTCATTCGAGGCAATGCAGGTTATTTGGGCGGCGATCTCGACTACACGTTGCGCGCCTTTCCCAATCACCATCGTGCGTTGATGGCCGTCATGCGCTACGGCGAAAAAACGAAATCGCCGCAGCCGCCGAATTTGAGGTATACGGTCGAGTGCTATTTCGTGCGAGCGCTGCAGTTCAAGCCCGACGACACCATTGTCAAACTGATCTACGCCTCGTTCCTGGGCAAAAACAGCCGTGCGCCCG
>JAQGMQ010000694.1 GCA_028292305.1 Rhodoferax sp. | reverse complement strand
GCCGACCCTGGCCCCGAGCTGCTGGCGCTCACCGGCACGCTCGGCACGCTGCATGCGCGCGACAACATCCTGGAGACGCTGGCCCTGGTGGTGCTGATGCTCGGCATGCGCCGCGGCCCGGTGGCCGAGCGGCTGCAGCAGGGCCGCACGCTGCCCGCCGCCCGCGAGATCATGCAGGCGGTGGTGGCCTGCTGCGGCTTCATCGGGCCGGCGCGTGCCTACCGGCCGATGGTGGCCGGCGAGTCCATCGTCGACGGCCTGATCCGTGCGCTCGACATGCCCGCGTCGCTGGAGAACACCGAAGCCCTGCGCGCCATCCTGATCCTCATGGCCGACCACGAACTGCCGCCCGGCACGCTGGGCGCGCGCGTGGTGGCGTCGGCCGGCGGCACGCTGCACAGCTGCCTGGCCTCGGCCATGTGCGCCACCTCGGGTGTGGAGGTGGGGCGCATGTACGAGCGGGTCGAGGCCTTCCTCGGCCAGCCGCAGAGCCGCACCGTGCTGCTCAACCGTGCGCAGAAGCTGCACGCGCAGGGCCAGAGCGTGCCCGGCTTCGACCACCCGCTGTATCCGCACGGCGATCCGCGCGCGGCGCAGTTGCTCGACCTGGCCCGGGCGCGCGGCGACCAGACCCGCGCGCTGCGCGCCATCTTCCGTTTCCTCGACGACATCAAGGACAGCGCGGGCCTGCTGCCGCGCCAGGAGTTCGCGCTGGTGGTGCTGATCCGCGCGATGGGCCTGCCGCCGCAGGCGCCGGCCGCGTTGTTTGCACTGGCCCGGATTGCGGGCTGGGTGGCGCACGTGCGTGAACAGCGCGCTTCAGGCACGCTGCTGCGGCCGCGGGCGAAGTTCGTGCCGCAGGGTAGCGGTGACCTGGTCTAGTGCGAAGGCGACAGACCCGGTCCGAGCTTTTGCAGAATGGCAAGAACGCAAGAACGCAAGAAGCTGAAAAGGACCGCCGAATGTCGCAAATCGATTCTTACCTGCAGATCAACCTGAAGGCGCGTCACCTTCGCCTGCTGGTGGCACTGGACGACTTCGGCAACCTCAAACAGGTGGCGGATATTTCGCATGTCACCGTGCCAGCGGTTTCCAAGGCGCTGGCCGAACTGGAGCGGGGCCTGGGCCTGGAACTCTTCACACGCTCCACCCAGGGGGTGCGTCCCACCGCCTACGGCGCGTGCCTGATCCGCCATGCCCGGGCCATGATGGTCAACATCCACAACGCCCGCGACGACCTGCGTGCCTTGACCTCGGGCGTGGAGGGGAAGATCCAGGTGGGCATCTCGCCGTCATGGACCTCGGTGCTGATGCCCACGGCCCTGGCGATGCTGAGGCAGCGGTCTCCCGGCACCAATGTGCTGGTCACGGAAGCCTCGACCACCAACCTGTTGCCCGATCTGTGGCAGGGCAAACTGGACATGGTGATTGGCCGCCTGGCGCCGCGCGATGCCATCGACGGCCTGGACGAAATCGAGCTGCTGGACGAGCCGGTGGCGCTGCTCACGGGCCACCAGCATCCCCTGGCCAACAAGAAGAAACTCAAATGGTCGGATCTGAAGCCCTATCCGTGGGTGCTGCCCCCGGCCGGTTCACTGCTGCGTGCCCCGTTCGACCGCATCCTGGAGCGACACGGCCTGGCACTGCCACTGACCTATGTCGAAACCCTGTCGAGCCACCTTGCGACCTCGTACATTCTGATGAACCACGCCATTGGTGTCATGCCCTTTGCCGCGGCCAGCAGAGACCCGACACAGTCGCTGCATGTGCTGCCGCTGGCATTGCCCAAGCTGCTGATACGGCCCGTCGGGGTGATGTGGAACAAGAGCCGCGGCCTGACGCCCGCCGCGCAGGCGATGGTGGACAGCCTGCAAAAAGCGGCCGGGCAGATACAGGCGGCCGCTTAGGACAGTCGCAGCGGGAACAGGTCTTCGACCGTCATGTGTTTGGTGATGACTCCCTGCTCGAGCGCGTACCGGCACAAGGTTTCGATGGCGTGCCGATTGGCCTCGGTGCCGTAGGGCCAGTAATCCCGGCCCATGACCTCTTCGGTCTCGCGCACATGCGCTTCCAGCCAGGGCAGCATCGTGGTGTCCACGTTGGACTGGTGCAGTCGGTTCAACGCATGGCGTCGCCCTGCCTCGAGGGCGGTCAACAAGCCGGCTGCCAGTGCGGGGTCATCGGCGATCACGTCCTTGCGGATGCCCACGACATGCATCAGGGGGAACAGTCGGGTCTTCTTGTAGTAGGCCTTCTCGGCCGCCACCGGGTCCGCGAACAAACGCCGGATGCGTGTGTCGCCCTCGACAAAGGCACGTGGTGCGCGCGGGGCGATGATGGCGTCGAGCCGGGCCGCGGTCATCATGCCCCAAAGGGTTTCGCCAGGCTCGAGCCGGGTGGACTGGAAACTCTCGGGCAACTGCACGGGAATCTTTTCATCGCGGCCCGGCTCTTCCACCCCGCCGATCACCCAATGGATTTCATTGGAGCGCACGCCGTATTCGTCGGACAGCAGGCCACGCGCCCAGACATTGGCGGTCAGCTGGTATTCGGGCACACCGATCTTGCGGCCGCGCAGGTCTTCCGGTGTGTTGATGCCGGCATCGGCGCGGACGTAGATCGAGCCATGGCGGAACTTGCGGGACACGAAGGCCGGAATCGCCTGGTAGAGATTGTCGCCACGCGCGCATTGCAGCAGATAGGAGCTCATCGACATCTCGGCGATCTCGAACTCGCCGCCCAGCATGCCGCGCAAGAAGATCTCCTCGGTCGGCAGATGCTTCCAGGCCAGTTCGTAGCCCGGCACCGAGGCCACCGACGCGGCGAGTGGCCAGGTTCGGTCGTAGACGCCGCAGGCGAAGCTCAGGGTCTTCGGCGTGGCGGTGGTGGTCGTGGTCGCGTTTTCCATTCCGGCCCCGCTCATTTGTCCGAGTAGCCGGGAATGATCAGCGCATCGATGAGGTAGCGGCCACCTGCCGCCACCACCGCCGCGCCTCTGTCCAGCGCGCGCTGCAGCGCCAGCGCATCGCGCACCGATTCGCCGCCTTCGAAACCCTGGCAACGGGCGAGCCCGACGAGGTCGGGCGCCGGGTCGTCGAGCTTCTGGCCGATGCCCTTGTTCTCGACCGGGCGTCCACGTTGCCTGGCCATCCGTTCCTGGTGCACCTCGTCGTTGTAATACGAGCGGTTGTTGGCCACCACCATCATCATCGGGATCTTCATGTGGGCGGCCGTCCACAGCGCGGTGACCCCCATGAGGTAGTCGCCGTCACCGATCACGCCAATGGTCAGGCGCCCGCTGTCCTTCAGGGCCAACGCGGCACCCACGGTGTGGCCGGTTCCGGTGCCCACCGCGCCGCCGCCGTCCTTGCCGAGAAAGTCGATCGGCGTCGTGAACCGGCTCGCAATGCGCGGCCAGCCGAATGGCAAGCGCGCAAAGGTCACGTCCTTGACCCGCGAGAACGCCGTGAGCGTGAAGGCCAGTTGCTCCGAATTGAATGGCAGGCTGGCATCGGGGCCGGTCGGCGCGTCGTCGGTCCAATGACCGGTGCCATGGCGCACCGCTGGCGTCCAATCCTTGTGGCCGCTGATTTCGACCAGCAGCTGCCGCACGAAACTGTCGGGGTCGGCCAGCACGCGGATGTCGGCGGCCGGGAAAGCCTGGTGGTCCATGCTCCAGCCATTGGCGGCCAAGCCGTCGACCGAGCAATGCACGATGGGGGGCGGCGCCGGCGTCTGTGTCTGCATCTCGCCGAAGCGCGCGCTCAGGAAGCCCGCCAGATCATGCCAGTCGAACGACACGATCAGGTCGGCCTGGCGCAGCAACGCGTTCTCGGCGGCATCGGGGCGCTCGCCCACGGGCGGCAGGTGGTGCAGCGGGTGTTCCGTCGGGAAACACGCGGCATTGTGCAAGGTCGTCATGACCGTCGCACCCAGCGCCTCGCCCAGTGCGACCCGGTTCCGCCACGCCGCGCTGGCGCGCGAGCCGCGTCCAAAAAGCAGCAGCGGGGACTTGGCTGCGCGCAGGGCGTCGACCACCTTCTTCAGTGTGTCGGCAGGCGCGGCCGGTGCTTCGGGCAGGCTGAAGCGCCGGATGTCGGGCACCTTGACCGTGCGGTCGAGCGCCGTCTCCTGCATCTCGACTTCCAGGCACACATAGACCGGGCCGGCGGGTGCCGTGCGCGTGATCTGGTCGGCGCGCAGGACGGCCTCGATGGCCGCTTCCGGCGAGGTGGGCTGGTCGTCCCATTTGATGAAGTTGCGGATCAGGGCGGCCTGGTCCTTCGAGGTGTGAATCCAGTCGATCCATGGCCGGCGCTTGCGTGCATCGACGGGGCCGGTGGCGCCGATGATGAGCATGGGCCGCCGGTCGCACCAGGCGTTGAAGATGGTCATGGAGGCATGCATCACGCCCACGTTGGCATGCAGCGCCACCGCCATCGGTTCCTGCGCGACACGCGAAAACCCGTCGGCGATGGAGACCGCATGTTCCTCGTGCAGGCAGACGACCAGCGAGGGATCGTGGTTGCCCAGGTGGTTCACCAGGCTGTCGTGCAGCCCGCGAAAGCTGGAGCCTGGCACCAGGGCGATGTAGCGGTAGCCCAGCGCACGGATGGTGTCGGCGATGACGTCGCTGCCCCAGACGACGGGAGTGGCGGGAGTGGAGGGAATGTGTGACCCAGCGGCCGGCGTTTCAGTCATGTTCGGGAGGTTCGTCAAAACAAATAAAAGGGGGAAAGGGGAAAAGGGATCAGCGGAGCAGCCGAACACGGCGGCGCATTTTTCTATTCATCGACCTTCAGACCGATGGCCTTGACCATCGCGCCCCACTTGACGACTTCGTCCTTCACGTAAGCCGCCGACTCGTCAACCGTGCGCTGGTGTTGCTGAAAGCCCATGGCCGTCAGCTTCGCCTTCACGGCCGGGTCGGCCATGATTTCGAGGATGCTCGCGTTGTACTTTTGGACGATGTCGGCCGGCGTCCTGGCCGGCACGAACAGCCCGACCCACGACTCCGCCAGGAAGGGATAACCGCCCTCGGTATAGGTGGGCACGCCTGGCATGGTGGGTACGCGTGCAGCGCTGCCCACCGCCAGCCCGGTCAACTTGCCGTCATTGATCTGCGGCGTCACGCCATAGGACGACGCCACCAGATCGACCTGGTTGCCCACGGCCGCCTGAACGGACAAGTTGCCGCCCCGGAACGGCACATGCAGCGCTTTCACCTTGGCGATGTTCTTCAAAAAATACTCGGCGGCAATGTGCGAACCCGAGCCGATGCCCGCCGTGGCAAAGGTAACCTCCTTATCTTTGTAGGCGTCGAGAAAGGCCTTGAGCGACTTCGGCTGCGACGGGTGTGTGGCCAGGGCCTCCGCCGAAGAGACCGGCACCGCCACCGGCGTCAGGTCGCCGAGGTTGTAGCCCGGCTTGACATACAGCGTGCTGTTGATGGCAATGGCCGTGGTGGTCACCAGCACGCGGTAGCCGTCAGGGGCCCGGTTGGCCACGTTCGCCGTGGCGATGTTGCCGCCCGCACCGGCGTTGTTCTCGACGATCACCACCGACTTCCATTTTCTGCCCAGCTCATCAGCAATGACGCGGGCGAAGCTGTCGGCGAAGCCTCCCGGCGCGAAGCCGACCACCAGGCTGATGGTGCGGTCTGCCGGAAAGGGCTTGGTCTGTGCCATGGCCGGGCCGACGCACAGCACGCAGGCAAGTGCCAGCACGGATGCTGCGCGCAGTGGCGATGACGAACGCGTGGTTTTCATCTTGTCTCCTCTTGGTATATCTCTGGCAGCACGTCATTGGCGACAGGCTGTCCCTGGCCGGCTCGGCCATGGCGGTTGCGCTCCGTTGCCTCAGACGATGGTGCAGACATCGTCGAAAGCGAACCGCGCCGCACGCGGGCGCACACTCGCCGGGTCGCCATAGCCGATGTTCATGATGAAGTTGGAGACCACCTTGCCGCCGGGGAAGAAGTCGTGGTCCAGCACGTCGTGCAGGATGCCCGACATCGGCCCGCAGTCGAGCCCCAGCGCGCGTGCCGCCAGCAGCATGTAGGCCCCCTGCAATGTCGCGTTGCGGAAGGCGGCGCGTTGCGCCAGTTGGGGGTCGGCGAGGTAGTTGGCCCGGCGGTCCTGGGCGACGTGCGGCGCCAGCAGATCCAGGTGCTCGTAGAACGCCATGTCATAACCCATGACGGCGGTTACGGGCGCCTGCAGGGTCTTCTCTACATTGGCCGGCTTCAGGCCGGGCAACAGCTTCTGTTTGCCTTCCGCCGATTTGACGAACACGACACGCATCGGGTTGCAGTTGCCACTGGTCGGCGCCATCTTCAGGGTGTCGTACAGCTGCCTGATGAGCGCATCGGGAACGGGTGTGGGCAGCCAGCCGTTGTAGGTTCGGGCGGTGAGAAAAAGCTGGTCGAGCGCGGCGTCGTCTACGGGTTTCCTGGCAATCGTCATGGCTTCTCTTCGGTAGTGGCTAGATGGAAATCAGATGGCTCGGGCACGTGCCCGAGCGGTGAACCCTTGCTTGTCTCCGGGATCACGGGCCGTGGCGCGCTCTCTGTGAAGCGCATCCAACGGCAGGCAGTCTGCATCGAATGCGAGCGCGCGTCGATTGAATATGTTTTCCGGGACCTTGAGCAAATGGTTAACCCACTGTCGGGCTCGCATCTCGTCTTGGCCGGTACGGCTTTGCAGCACCGGTATTCCCTTGTTCATCAGGGCCACACTCACATTGATTCAAAGTTCAAGATTGAATCTTTGGACCGGTCTGCCTACGATGCGCTGGCGTCAGCAAAAACATCAGGAGACCGACATGAACTTCCAACACCGCACCTGGGCGCTCGCCGCCTGTGTGTTCGCCATGCTGCCGGCCACGCAGGCCCTGGCGCAGGACTTCCCGACCAAGCCGATCCACATCGTTGTGCCGCTGCCGCCGGGCGGCTCGAACGACGTGCTGGCGCGTGTCATCGGGCAGAAGATGACCGAGGCCCTGGGCCAGCCGGTGATCGTCGAGAACAAGCCTGGCGCGGCCGGCAACATCGCCACCGAATTCATGGCCCGCGCCGACGCCGACGGCCACTGGATCGCCGTCGCGCCCAACCAGACCGTGGCCGTGAACCCGGTGCTCTATCCCAAGCTGCCTTTCGACGTGCAGAAGGACCTGACCGGCATCTCGATGATGGGCCGCGTGCCGATGGTGCTGGTGGTGTCGCCCAAGGTCACCGCCACCTCGGTGGCCGATCTCATCGCCCAGGCCAAGGCCGCACCCGAGAAGTTCACCTATGCCTCGGCCGGCGCGGGCAGCCCGCAGCACATGGCGGCCGAAGTCTTCAAGTCGATGACCGGCGTCAGGCTCACGCAGATCCCGTACAAGGGCTCGGCGCCGGCGCTGGTCGACGTGATCGGCGGTACGGTGGACGTGATGTTCTGCCCCATCAACTCGGCGCTGCCGCAGATCCGCAGTGGCAAGCTGCGCGCCCTGGGCACCACCGGGCCGAAGCGGCTGGACACCCTGCT
>JAQGMQ010000616.1 GCA_028292305.1 Rhodoferax sp. | reverse complement strand
GTGGGTGTGCCGCCCGACATTCCGACCTGGGGCACGATGATCGCCGGCAGCCTGGAATACGCCGACAAGGCCTTCTGGACGATTCTTTCACCCGGCCTGGCCATCGTGCTCACCGCCTTGTCGCTGCAGATGCTCGGCGATGGCGTGCGCGACTTGCTCGACCCAAAACTGAAGAAGGCCGTATGAATACCGCCCCCACGCTCGCCACTTCGTGTACTTCGCTGCCCCCCGAGGGGGAGTCGTCTGGCTTGGGGCGGCCCGGCGCTCAGGCGGCGTTGCCTTCGTCCATTCAGCCGATGCCCGCCGCGGCGCGGCTCGAAGTCAGCGGCCTGTCCACCTCCTTCGCCACCGACGCCGGCCGCATCCAGAGCGTGGCCGACGTGTCGTTCGCCATCCACCCCGGCGAGACGCTGGCTCTGGTCGGCGAATCGGGCTCGGGCAAGTCGGTGACCAGCCTCACGCTGATGGGTCTGCACGCGAAGACTTCGCAGGCCCAGGTGACGGGCGAAGCCTGGTTCACCCAGCGCGACGGCCGCCGCGTCGACCTGCTGGCCATGCCCGAGGCGCAGAAACGCGCCCTGCGCGGCAACGAGCTGGCCATGATCTTCCAGGAGCCGATGACCAGCCTGAACCCGGTGTTGACGGTCGGCGAGCAGATCGCCGAATCGGCCCGCCTGCACCTGGACATGGACCGCAGGACCGCCCACGCCCATGCGCGCCGCATGCTCGAGCTGGTGGAGATTCCGGCCGCCGCCCAGCGTGTGGACGAATACCCGCACCAGCTGTCGGGCGGCATGCGTCAACGGGTGATGATCGCGCTGGCCATGGCCTGCAACCCCACGCTGCTGATCGCCGACGAGCCCACCACCGCGCTCGACGTGACCATCCAGGCGCAGATCCTGGCGCTGATGGGCCGGCTGCAGAAAGAGACCGGCATGAGCATGTTGTTCGTCACGCACAACCTCGGCGTGGTGGCGCAATACGCCGACGCCGTGGCCGTGATGTACGCCGGGCGCATCGTCGAATCGGCGCGGGTGCACGACCTGTTCGCCAGGCCCGAACACCCGTACACGCGCGGCCTGCTGGCCTGCCTGCCGGGTGTGGCGCGGCAGAAGGAATTGCACGAAGGCATCAAGACCGTGGGCCGCCGCAAGCTGGTGGCGATCCCGGGCCAGGTGTCGAGCCCGCTGTCGCCGCCGCCGGGTTGCGCGTTCGCACCGCGCTGCCATCGGAAGCTGGCCGCGTGTGATGAGGCCATGCCGGTGCTGGAGACGGCCGGGCCGCAGCGCATGGTGCGCTGCATCAACCGCGAGGTGACGGCATGAGCGCCGCTTCTGCCTTGCTCCTTCCCCCCTCGGGGGAAGATCGGGATGGGGGAGCGGCGCTTCAGCCGCGCACCGGGGCAAAGCCGCCAGCAGCCAGCCCCCACCCCAACCCTCCCCCTGGAGGGAAAGGAGCGGACAACCAGCCCGCAGGTGCGAGGGCTGTTGACGCGGCCGCCACTTCCGAATCGACCCTCACCCCAAGCCTCTCCCGCGCGCGGGAGAGGGCGCAAGACACAGCACCCGGCAAGACTGCGGAGCACCCCATGCACGATGACCTGATCCAGATCCGCAACCTGAAGAAATACTTCGGCAGCGGTACCCACCCCGTGCGCGCCGTCGACGACGTCAGCTTCGCGATCCGCAAGGGCGAGACCCTGGGCCTGGTCGGTGAATCGGGCTCGGGCAAGAGCACCATCGGCCGGCTGCTCACGCGCCTGGTCGAACCGACCGGCGGGCAGATGCTCTACAACGGCGACGGCGCCGAGAAAGACCTGGCCGCGCTGTCGCAGTCGCAATACCGCCCGCTGCGCTCAAAGATCCAGATCATCTTCCAGGACCCGTACGCCAGCCTCAACCCCCGCATGCGCATCCGCGAAGTGCTGGCCGAAGCGCTGGACACCCACGGCCTGGCCAAGGGCAAACTGCGGTTGCCGCGGGTGCATGAACTGCTGCAGCAGGTCGGCCTGCGCCCCGAACACGCCGAGCGTTTTCCGCACGAGTTCTCGGGCGGCCAGCGGCAGCGCATCGGCATCGCCCGCGCATTGGCCGTAGAGCCGAAATTCATCGTCGCCGACGAGCCGCTGTCGGCGCTCGACGTATCCATCCAGGCCCAGGTGGTGAACCTGCTGGGCGAGCTGAAGGAACAACTTGGCCTGACCCTGCTGTTCATCTCGCACGACCTCGATGTGGTCGAATACCTGTGCGACCGCGTGGTCGTGCTGTACCTCGGCCGGGTGATGGAGATCGCCCCGACCGAGTCGCTGTACGCCAACCCGCAGCACCCCTACACCCGCGCCTTGCTGGCCGCCGCGCCGATTCCCGACCCGGCCAAGCGCCGCAGCATTCCGCTGTTGCAGGGCGACCTGCCGAGCCCGGCGAATCCGCCATCGGGCTGCGTGTTTCGCACCCGTTGCCCGATGGCCGAGGCGCGTTGCGCCAGTGCCGACATGCAGCTGAAGGAAATCAAACCAGGACATCTGCATGCTTGCTGGAAGACGGCAGCAGAAGCGGCCTGATCCCCACCCCGTTCGCCCTGGGCCCGTCGAAGGGCCTGGTGCGAACACGACGAATGTCTGACCGAAAACGAGATAGAACATGACACAAGACTTCACCCTCGACCACCGCAGCAAGAGTTTTCCGCAGACCGCCGCCCCGTGTCTTGGTTCGGAACTCGGCACCAAAGGCTGGAACCTGCTGGCCGACGACCTGGCCTATCCGCTGGCCGCCATCCGGACGTCGGCACTGGCCCACAACCTGGCCTGGATGCAGGACTTCGCCGCGCGCAAGGGCGTGGCGCTGGCGCCGCACGGCAAGACCACCATGTCGCCCGAACTGTTCCGGCAGCAGCTCGCGGCCGGCGCCTGGGGCCTGACCTTCGCCACCATCTACCAGCTGGCCGTGGGCGTGGAAGCCGGCGCGCGCCGCGCCATCATCGCCAACCAGGTCGTGTGTGATGCGGACCTGGACGGCCTGGATGCGCTGCTGCAACAACACGCCGACCTGCGCGTGTGGTTCCTCGTCGATTCGCTGGCGCAGCTCGCCCTGATCGAAGACTGGGCCGTGCGCCGCAAGACCAAGCGCCGCTTCGACACCTTGCTTGAGATCGGCGTGCCCGGCCAGCGCACCGGCTGCCGCACGCTCGAGGAAGCCGTCACGCTGGCCCAGGCCATCGCCAGGTCGCCGGCGGCCCAGCTCGGCGGCATCGAATGTTACGAAGGCGGCGTGGCGCGTTGCGAAAGCGAACACGACGCGCAGGCCGTCACGGCCCTGGTGCGCCGTGTGACCGAAGCCGCCCGCCAGTGCGACGCGGCAGGCCTGTTCGCCGACGCCAGCATCATGCTCACGGCCGGCGGCTCGGCCGTGTTCGACCTGGTGGTGCCGCTGCTGCGCACCCAGGGCTTGACCAAGCCGGTGGAGGGCGTGCTGCGCTCGGGCTGCTACATCACCCACGACCACGGCAACTACGCGCGCTTCCTCAAGAACGTGGAACAGCGCGAAGGCCTGGACGCGTCGCTGCGCCCCGCGCTCGAAGTCTGGGCCATGGTGCAGTCGGTGCCAGAGCCCGGTCTGGCGCTGTTGACTTGTGGCCGGCGCGACGTGTCGTACGACCTGGAGATGCCGATCCCCGTGCGCCTGGCGCGCCGCGCCGAACGTGTTGCCACCGAGGCGCCCGCCGGCTGGACCATCAGCGCGCTGAACGACCAGCACGCCTACCTGCGCTTCGACCCGGCCGGCACCGTGCCGGCCGTGGGCGACCGGGTGGCGCTGGGCATCTCGCACCCTTGCACCACCTTCGACAAATGGCGCTGGCTGCCGCTGGTCGAAGACGACTGGTCCGTCTCCGGCGCCATCCACACCCGTTTCTGAACATGGTCGAACACACCAATCTCCTGCAGCGGCTGCGCGAGCGCATGCCCGAGCTGCCCGAGGCCCAGCGCAGCGTTGCCCGCATCGTGCTCGACGACCCGCGCGCCGCGGTGGTGGCCACGGTGGAACAGCTGGCGCAGCAGGCCGGCGTGTCGAACCCGACCATCGTTCGCACCTGCCGCAGTTTCGGATTCGACTCTGTGCGCGATTTCATGGTGGCGCTGGCACAGGACCTGGCCGTGTCCGGTTCCTACCTGCACCGCAGCGTGCTGGCCGACGACACGGCGCAGGACGTGTCCAGCAAGATCGTGCACGCCGCGGTTTCATCCCTGACCGAACTCGGCCGGCGGCTCGACGTGGAGGTGCTCGACGCCGTGGCCAGCAAACTCGCCGCGGCCCGGCGCATCGACTGTTATTCGGTCGGTGCCGCGTCGACCTTCATGGCCAGCGAGCTGCAAAGCCGGCTGTTCCGTTTGGGTTGCACCTCGAACGCGATCTTCGACGCGCACCAGCAACTGGTGTCGGCCAGCACGCTCGGGCCCGACGGCGTGGTGTTCGTCATCTCGCACGTGGGCCGCATGCCCTACACGCTGGAGGCGGCTCGCTTCGCCCGTTCGCAGGGCGCGACCGTGGTGGCGCTGACGCAGCCCGGCACGCCGCTGGCCGAGATCGCGGATCTGCTGCTGGGCGTGTCGGTGCCGCAGGACGCGGTGATGCGCGTCGGCACCGAAGCCTATCTGGCGCACCTGGTGGTGATTGAAATCCTGATGGTGCGGCTGGCGCAGAAACTCGGGCCGGTGGCCACGCGCGGGCTGCAGCAATTCAAGCAACTGCTGCACAAACACGGCTTCGACAGCGCCGAATATTCGGGCGCCACCGAAGGCGAAACGGTCAGGCTGCAGGGCGGCCTGGACCAGTCAAGAACAGGGGAATGAGATGGCCAATGACATGGTGAATGCATCGGGGAACGCATCGGGGAATGGATCGCGGAAAGCCACGCTGCTGAAGAACGGATTGATCGTCGACGGCACCGACAGCCCGGGCTGGCTGGGTGACGTGCTGCTGGTCGGCGAACACATCGCGGCCCTGGCCGCCCCAGGCCAGATCGACCCTGCCATCCTGTCTGCGGTCGGTGACATCGAGGCCATCGACTGCACCGGCCGCGTGATCGCGCCCGGCTTCATCGACGTGCACACCCACGACGACGCCGCCGTGCTCGACGGCCCGGCCATGCTGCCCAAGCTGTCGCAGGGCGTGACCACGGTGATCGTCGGCAACTGCGGCATCTCGCTCGCGCCGGTGGTCACCGACAGCCCGGCCGCGCCGCTGTCGCTGCTCGGCCGGTTGCAGTTCCGCCATGCCGGCATGGCCGACTATGCCAAGGCCGTGGACGCGGCCCAGCCTGCCGTCAACGTGGCCGCACTGATGGGCCACACGGCCCTGCGCATGCGCCACCTGGCCGACCTGCGCCAGCCGGCCAATACCGCCGAGCGCGACGCCATGGCGCAGGACATGCAGGAAGCGATGGACGCGGGCGCGCTGGGCCTGTCGTCCGGCATCTTCTACACCGAAGCCTATGCCGCCGACCTCCCCGAACTGGTCGCCGTGGCCAGCGTCGCCGCCAGGAACGGCGGCGTCTATGCCACCCACATCCGGGACGAGCTGGCCGGCATCCTGCCCGCGCTGCAGGAGGCCGCGCTCACCGCCAAACAGTCGGGTCTTCCGCTGGTGATTTCGCACCACAAGTGCGCCGGCCCGGCCAACTGGGGCCGCACCCGGGAAACGCTGCCGCTGATCGAGAAACTGGCGCAAGGCCAGGAAATCGGCATGGACGTCTATCCCTACACCGCGGGCTCGACCGTGCTGCGCGAAGACCTGGTCGATGGCATCATCGACGTGCTCATCACCAGCAGCCAGCCGCACCCCGAAATGGGCGGCCGCTACCTTGCCGACATCGCCAGGGAATGGGGCGTGCCGCAGGTGGAAGCGGCCGTGCGGCTGAAGCCCGGCGGCGCCTGCTATTTCCAGATGCGCGAGGACGATGTCGAGCGGGTCATCACGCACCCGCTGTCGATGATCGGCTCCGACGGCCTGCCGCACGACGAACGCCCGCATCCGCGGCTGTGGGGCGCCTTCCCGCGCGTGCTGGCCTGCTACTGGCGCGACAAGGGCCTGCTGCGGCTCGAGCAGGCGGTGCACAAGATGACCGGCATGTCGGCGCGGCGATTTCACATCGGCGGACGCGGCGAGCTGCGCGCCGGCTTCATCGCCGACGTGGTGGTGTTCGACCCGGCGCGGGTGCGCGACAAGGCCACCTTCGAAGCCCCGAAGCAGTTCAGCGAAGGCATCGAACAGGTGTGGGTGAACGGCGTGTTGAGCTACACCGCCGCGGGCCGCGCGACGGGCGCGAGGGCCGGGCGCTTCGTGCGGCGGGCAGCGCTGGCCGCGACGGTCTGAAGAGCGGACCGTCACCAGCGTGACGGGCTCCGGCCGTGCCGGCATGCCTGCGCGAGACGAGGCGTGCACCTACGTCGCGTCTGCACAAAGTGTCTTTCGGCATCTTCACATTCCGTGACGCCGCTCCTACACTTTTTGATGCGAGACCGGCTGCCGCTTGCGCGGCCGAGTCTCCTTGTCATCAAAGGGAGACATGATGCGGTATCTGTTGTTGCTTCCGTTCGTAGGGCTGCTGTGGCTGCCGTTCTACAACGGCCTGTTGCCGAGCTTGTTCGGCTTTCCGTTTTTCTATTGGTACCAGCTGATGTGGGTGCCGATCACGGCCCTCCTCATCGGCGTGGTCTACCTGCATGAATACGACGCGGGAGACGACTGATGAACGGGCAAATCCACTGGACCGCGCTGGCGGTCTTCGTCTTCTTCTTCCTGCTGGTGACGGTGCTCGGCTTCATTGCGTCGGGCTGGCAGACGGGTGGCCAGAAAAAGGATGCCCACCTCGACGAATGGGGCCTGGGCGGGCGCAACTTCGGCACCTGGATCACCTGGTTCCTGGTCGGCG
>JAQGMQ010000689.1 GCA_028292305.1 Rhodoferax sp. | reverse complement strand
CGAGCGCACCGGCCACACGATCCTCGAGCGCTACGGCATGAGCGAGACGGTGATGATCACGTCGAACCCGTACCGGCCGGAGACCGCACGCCAGGGCGGCACCGTCGGCGCCGCGCTGCCGGGCGTGAGCGTGCGGGTGCACGACGAGCAGGGCCGGGCGTGCGGCGTCGACGAGATCGGCGGCATCCAGGTGAAGGGGCCCAGCATCTTCGCGGGCTACTGGCAGATGCCCGAGCAGCCGCGCGAGGAGTTCACGGACGACGGGTGGTTTCGCACCGGCGACGTCGGGCGTGTCGACGCCAAGGGCGTCCTCACCCTGATCGGCCGCAGCAAGGACCTGATCATCAGCGGCGGCTTCAACGTCTACCCGGCCGAGATCGAGGGCCGCATCAACGAGATCGCCGGTGTCGCTGAAAGTGCCGTGGTCGGTGTGCCGCACCCGGACTTCGGCGAGGTCGGCGTGGCTGTGGTGATCGCCAAGGCCGGCGCGGGGCTGGTCGCGGACGAAATCCTCACCGTGCTGAAGGCCGACATGGCCAACTTCAAGCTGCCCAAGCGCTGCTTCATCGTCGACGAGCTGCCGCGCAACACCATGGGCAAGGTGCAGAAGAACCTGCTGCGCGAGAAGTACAAGACGCTGTTCGCGTAGGCGTCAAACCGCCGGTGCCGGCTTGGGCTTCATCATCTTCGTCATCTGGCGGAACATGAACTCGGGCGCAATGCGGCTCATGGCTTTGAGCACATTGGCCAGACCGGGCCGAATCTCCACACGTCCAGCCTCGATCCCGGCGATGGCTTGCCGCACCAGCGCGTCCACCGCCATGCCTTTCTGCCCTTGCATTTCTGCCTGGAACTCGGCGCGGAGCAGCGGTGTTTCGACGCCCGGCGGTGCGATCTCGAACACCTCCACGCGGCCGGCGAGCTGCACGCGCAGAGCCCGGGTGTACGCATGCAAGGCCGCCTTGGTGGCGCTGTAGACGGGTGCAATCGCCAGCGGCACGAAGGCCAACCCCGACGTGATGTTGATGATGGCGCCTTGTTTGCGCGCCTGCAGCTGCGGCAGAAATTGCTGGACCATATGCACCGGCCCGCGCAGATTGATGTCGATCTCGCGGGTGACGTCCGCCAGCGCGTGGGTTTGCGTCAGGTCCAGGTTGCGCATGACGCCGGCGTTGTTGATCAACACGTCCAGGCTTGGGAACCGATCCAGGACGGTGGCGTGCAGGGCGCCGATGGCGTCCGCGTTCGACACGTCGCTCAGGATGCCGTGCAAGGCAGGCATTTCTCTCTGCGCCAGGGCCAGCCTGTCCGCGTCGCGGCCGGTGACGATGACGGTGTTGTTGCGGGCCAGAAGCTGGCGCGCCAGTTCCAGCCCGATGCCGCTGGTGCCGCCGGTGATGAGGATGGTGCGTTGTTTGAGTTGCATGGTTGGGTTGCTCTGTGGACTTGACAAGGCCATCTTAAGCAGAACACTATCGAATGAACAGAAGGCACCGAAAAGTGCTGTACTTACCAAAAAGAGAGTGTCAAATGAAAACAGCCCCGCCAGGTATCGCTTCGCGCTTCACCAAGGCCGAGATCGCCAATGCCAGACGCTACGCCGTCAGGCGGCCTACCGGCCCGCTGGATGCCCGCGTGGTCGGCCTGGTGCACGACCTCATCGCCCGCGTGGCCGACCGCTGGACCATGCTGGTGCTGGAGGTGCTGACCGAAAACGCGCCGCTGCGTTTCAGCCGGCTCGCCGAGCAGGTCACCGGTATCAGCCAGAAGATGCTGACGCAAACCGTTCGGCAGATGGAGCGCGACGGCCTTGTCACGCGCACCGTCTACGCCGTCGTGCCGCCAAGGGTGGAATACGAACTCACGCCGCTGGGGCTGAGCCTGGGCGGGGCGTTCTGCGGTGTCTGGGTGTGGGCGTCGGACCATGTCACGGCGGTCGAGCAGGCCCGACAATCTTTCGACGCGAAGGCCGCTTGATCCGCGCCGGGGGCCGAGCGGCGTCGCTAGCGCAGCACCAGCACCGGAATATGCGAATGCGTGAGCACGTGTTGTGTCTCGCTGCCCAGCAGCAACCGCTTCAGGCCGTTGCGGCCATGCGAGGCCATCACGATCAAATCGCAGCTGTGCTTTTTGGCGGTGGCGATCACCGTTTCGGACACCAGGTCCGAGGTGGCGGTCTCGGGCCGCACCTTGACGCCCATCGCCTCGCCGGCCGCCTGCACGCCTTGCACCACCTTTTGCGCGGCGTCGAGCCACTGCAGTTCGATCTCGCCCACGGCTTTGAGGTCGATCGGCGCCGAGCCTTCGAAGTAGCTTTGCGGGTAGTGCGGCACCACCTTCAGCGCCACCACCTCGGCCTTCAGTTGCGCCGCCAGCGTGAGTGCGCTGTCGACGGCTTTTTGCGACAGCGCGGAGCCGTCGGTTGCCACAAGAATGCGTTGGTACATGGTGGTCTCCTGGGTGCTTGCATCGGCTGCCGCGGCGCGGTGCCAAGTGTTCAGCATAGGACGAGGGATACACCCGTGGCTTGCGCCATGTCAACAGGGAATGCCGCAACGCGGGCGGACGCCTGTGGCTGAGCTGTATACATCCTGGCTCGACAGTCGGGCAGGCATCCCGCGTGCGCCAAGCCTGATTGGAACCATGTTGCGCACAAATAATGCGGCTAAGTTGTAGCGGATTCGCCTAAGTGGGTAACAATATGTCACGGTTCCGCGTCATAATGTTTCGATGAATTGTGCACTTGTTCAGTTTTAGACATGCAAGATAACCAGTCGATGTGGATTGACGTTGCGCAGCTTCGGCGCGGGCTTTACGTGCAGCTGGATCTGGGCTGGATGGACCATCCATTTCCCAAGGGCAGCTTCCGCATCGTGTCGGACGAGCAGATCAGCACGATCCGCTCGCTCGGGCTGAGCCAGGTGCGGTATTTCCCGGCGCAGAGCGATGCGGCGGCCCTGGCCGAGGAGCCCGCGCCAGCCTATGACGAAACGCCATCGGCCGCGACGCTGATCGCCGAGGCGGTGGCTGAATTCCAGCCTGCGCCCCCGGGCCCCGCGGCCCCGTCGCCAGCCGATGACGCCGCGTTCTTCAAGGCCCAGCGCCGCGAAAAACTCAACGCCCAACAGCGCAGCCTGCAGATTTGCGAGCGCCGATTCAGCGAAGCCATGCGCCAGTTTCGCCGAGTCACCGAACAGGTCAGCAGCAAGCCGGCTGCGGCACGCGAGCAAAGCCAGGCGCTGGTGAACGGCTGCGTGAACGACATCCTGGGTGACGGCGAATCGGCGATCCGCCTGCTGTCGGAAACCATGGGCGACCGCAGCGCCGAGCACCCCGTCAACGTGATGGTGATCTCGCTGTTGCTGGGCAAGGCGCTCGGCCTGCCTTCGGCCGAAATGGGCGCGCTGGGGGTGGCGGCACTGGTGCACGACCTCGGCAAGTCGCAGCTGCCGGAACGCATGCGTTATTCCGACCCGGGCTTCTCGGACAACGAGGTCAAGTGTTACCGCGAACATGTGGAGCACAGCGTGGTCGTGGCCCAGCGCATGGAACTCGCGCCCGAAGTGTTGACGGCCGTGGCCCAGCACCATGAGATGGTCGACGGCTCCGGGTTTCCGGCGCAGTTGAAGGGCGACCGCATCTCGCCCGCGGGCAAGATCCTGGCGCTGGTGAACCACTACGACAACCTGTGCAACCCGGCCCGGCTGGTGAACGCGCTCACGCCGCACGAGGCGCTGTCGCTGATCTTCGCGCAGATGAAGCCGCGCTTCGACAGCCTCACGCTGGGCGCCTTCATCCGCATGATGGGCGTGTACCCGCCGGGCTCGGTGGTGCAACTGGCCAACGACGGATTTGCGATCGTGGTGTCGGTGAACTCGGCGCGGCCGCTGAAGCCGCGCGTCATCGTGCACGACGTGAGTGTGCCGCGTGAAGAAGCGCTGATCGTCGACCTCGAAGACGCGCCCGAACTCGGCATCCGGCGCAGCATGAAACCTTCGCAACTGCCGCGCGCCGCACTCGATTATTTGTCGCCGCGACCGCGGGTCTGCTACTACTACGAACGGGCCATCGGCAGCGACCGATCCGGGCAACACACGTGATCGCGGAAGCGACCGCACCGGCCAGCGGGCCGGTGGTAGACACGTTGGTGGCCACGCTGATCGAGTGTGTGCTGGACGCGGTGTGGGTCGTCGAGCGGCAGGGGCTCCGCATCGTGGCCGTGAACGAAGCGGCGGTACAACTGCTCGGCCTGGCCAAACACGAACTCATCGGCCGCAGCGTCACCGAGTTCACCGCATCACCTGAAGACATCTACTTCTGGGAAGACGTGGCCGCCGGCCATGGCCAGACCATCCATTCCGAAACCCGCATGCCCTGCGGCGACGGCCAGACGCTGCAGGTCGAGCGCCGCATCAGCCCGATGAAGCTGGGGGAGGGCGGTGACGGCTACATGGTCTGCATGCGCGACCGCAGCCAGCAGCGCCACATGGAAGACGAGCTCGAGCTGGTGCTGGCCGAAAT
>JAQGMQ010000583.1 GCA_028292305.1 Rhodoferax sp. | reverse complement strand
CGCCCTTGCGCTCATAGGCCAGTGCCATGCCGCTGTCGGCTTCGAGCTGCTCGGCAAACGCCGGCCAGGCCAGCACGGCCGAGAGTGACAGGCGTTGGTATTCCGGCTGACCGTGCCCCTTGCCCTGCACCCAGACCAGGCCGAAGTTGGCCTTGGCGGCGCGGTAGTCGGTGTCGGCGCCATCCAGCATCAGCACGCGGCGGCCCTGCCCCACCAGCCCGTAGCCGATGGCGGCGCCGACCATGCCGGCGCCCGCCACGATCACGTCGTAGTCATGCGGCACGGCACAGCTCCCTGGTCGGAGCGACTTCTTGCGTGACCACCACCCGCCTCATGGCGTGCCCCGGGTGACGGTCGACAGCTCGGTGATCGGCGGCTGCAGGTTGAGTGCGCCCTCCAGCGTGTAGCCGTAGTTCACGCGTTCGCTGTGCACCCACACCTGCTTCAGGCCGAATAGCGGCACCGAACACACGTCGGCCTGGATCTGCTGCTGCGCCTGTTTCCACAGCGCCAGCTGCTTCTGCGCGTCGGGCTCGACGCGCGCCTGGCGGATGGCGTCGTCGGCCACCGCGCAGTGCCCGAAGTTGGCGATGGCCCCCGGCGCGCCGATGGCAGAGGCCGAGTCGTAGAACTCGGTGAGCCAGATGTCGGCATTCGGAAAACGGGCCGCGCCGTAGAACACCAGCGCGCTCTGGTCCTGCCGGCTCTTGGCCTGGTAGGTGGCGTGGTCCACGACTTCCATCTCCAGCTTGATGCCGGCCTTGGCCAATTGCGCCTGCACGATCTCCATGATGGGCTGCTGCGCCGAGATGTTGGACACCACCGACTTGACGGTGATGCCATTCGGAAAGCCGGCTTCGGCCAGCAGCTTCTTTGCGCGCGCCACGTCATAGGCATAAGCGCCCGCGCTGCAATCGCCACCCAGGTAACCGTTGGGCACCACCGAGCAGCCCTTGTCGGCAACATCCTTGCCGGCGTAACGCACGATCTCGTCCACGTTGACCGCGGCGGCAATGGCCTGGCGCACCTTCAGATTGTCGAGCGGCTTGATGTTGCGGTTGATGAACAGGGTGCGGAACTCCGCCGGCTCGAAGATGTCGACGGTCATGCCACGCCGGCCCGCGCTGTCGGCCCAGCGCTGCTCGCGCTTGCCGGCCATCAGGTCGACTTCCTTCGAGGTGAAGGCCAGTTCGCGCGCGCTGTCCGAAGGGATCATGCGGTAGGTGATGCCGCCGAGCTTGGGCGCGCCGCGGAAGTAGGCGTCATAGGCGACCAGCTTCACGTATTGCTGCGTGACGTGTTCGCCGAAGGCAAACGGGCCGGTGCCGATCGGTGCCTGGCCGAACTTGTCGCCCAGCTTCTCGCCCGCCGCCTTGCTCACGATGTTGCCGCCGTGGTAGTTGGACACGCGGCCTAGGAAGGCGGCGTCGGGGTACTTCAGCGTGAAACGCACGGTGTAGTCGTCCACGGCTTCGACCTTGTCGATCAGCTCGAAATTGGCCGCAAAACTGGAACGGCCGGGATCGGCCGCGCGCTTCATCGAATACACGACGTCGGCCGCCTTCAGTTCGCCATAACCACCATGGAACATCACGCCTTTGCGCAGAGAGAAGGTCCAGGTCTTCTTGTCGGGCGAGGCCTGCCACTTTTCCGCCAGATCGGCCTGCAATTCTTTCGGGTCGCCGCTGCCCGGCGGGAAACGCACCAGCGCATTGAACATCTCGGAGACGACGCCCTTGTCGTCCGTCGATGTGGCGCGGTGCGGGTCGAGCGTCTTGTTGTCGGCGGCCCCCGAGCTGATGGTGATGACCGCCCGGCCCGTGGCCTGCGCGAAGACCGACGGGCAGAAGCCACTGCATAAAAGCAGTGCGGCCAGCGTGGTGGTTTCAATGGTGAGAACTGGCAGTTTCATCGTCGTTGCTCCTTGAAGAAGAGGGAAGAACATCACTTGGCCGATCGTTTGTTCGGCGGGGTTCATGGGTGTGACGCTGATGCATGTTACTGAGCCATGGCGCTTTTCGGAACGGTAAAAACCACGATCAATGTCATTGAGCAATACGCATGCCAGTCGGATTTAGTACCTTGATTTCATTAGATTTTTATAGACCAATCCAATCGCTTCATAGCTTTACAGGATCACGCCATGTCTTAATACTATGGACTCGCCACGCCGCCTGCCGCGCGTTCGCCAGGATGGTGCGCGGGCGCTTCCGGCCTGGTGTGCCGCATCCATGGAAGCCAATGCTAGAACTGCTGACACCCGAGAACAATGTGCGAGAAAATCGTTATTCATTCAATATTGCTATGGGTGCGTCAACCAGTGGTGACCGGCCGGGCTTTGGCCGGCCAAGAAACCGGCGCTTCTTGCGAATGGCGAGAACACGACAGGGGAAAAAGAGAGAGAGAGAGAGAGAGAGAGAGACACACAGAAATAGAGACCGACAAACAAACGGGCAACACCCGGCCCGCTCGGCTCGCTCGGCCCGCTCGGCTTGCTCGGCTTGCTCGCGCACTGCCTCTACCACACAGCAAATAAAAGATCGCTTTAAGCGTGCGCCACTTGCCGCTGCATCAGCCGCTCGGCCGAAAGCCCTTCGATCACCCGGTCAGTGCGGCCGCGAACGATGAGGTCGGCCAGGATCGCGCCGACCACCGGCACCAGCTGGAAGCCGTGGCCCGAGAACCCGAACGCGTGGTAGGCGCCGCTTGCATTCGGCGAGGCGCCGACGACCGGCAGGTGGTCTTCGGTCTTGGCCTCCATGCCCGTCCAGGTCCGCACGATGCGCAGCGGCCCGATGCTGGGGAACAGATCGGTCGCCGCCCGCGCACCTTTGGCGAGTTCGCTGAAATTGACGACGCTCTTCTGCGCCTCGATGTCGGCGCTGCCCTGAAGTCCGCCGCCGATGACCAGCGTGCCCTGGTCCGACTGCTTCAGCGACAGTGGCCGCCCGACCACGCTGATCACCGGCTTCAGCAGCGGTGCAATGCGTTCCGTGACGATCATCATCGATGCCTTGTGGCCGAGCGGTATCTCGTCGCCCAGCATGGCGGCGATCTTGCCGGCCCAGGCCCCGGCGGCGTTGACGATCGTCGGCGCAACGAAGTCGCGCGCTGGCGTGCGCACCCGCCAGTCGGCGCCGGCCCGTTCGATGGCCGTCACGGCCAGCCCCTCGTGGATCGTCACGCCCGCGGCCTCGGCGCTGCGCCGGAAAGCCTGCAGCGTGCGGTGCGGATCGGCGGCTCCATCCAGCCGCGCGATCAGCCCCGCGATGCAATGCGGCGAAATGGCCGGCACCAGCCGCAGCAGTTCCGCCCGGTCGATCAGTTCTTCGTGGCGGTAACCGGCGGCGCGCACCATGGCGAGCCGGGTTTCCAGCGCGGGCAGATGGCTGGGGTATTCGGCCACGTTGATCTGCCCGAACGCATGAAAGCCGCAGTCACCGTCGACGATGGATGCGATGTTGTGCCACATGTCCATCGCTTCCAGCGAGATTGGAATCTCGGCCGGATCGCGGTTGAGCGTGCGCACACCGGCCGCGGTGGCGCCCGACGCATGCCGGCCGACCCACGACCGCTCCAGGACCACCACGCGGCGACCGGCCCGCGCCAGATGCAGCGCGGCCGACAGCCCGTGCAGCCCACCGCCGACCACCACGGTGTCGATTGCCGGGCTGCTCATGAGGCATCATCCACGGTTTCGGCCGCTGCCGGTTGGGCCGGGTTTTCCAGCGCGCGGCTGGGCGGCACCGGTGGCGCGGGGCGCTGTTGCCGAAGGGCTCTGGGATGGAATGGAAAAGGCATGGTGCATTCTGCGGAAAACCGCGCCGGCAATCCATCGCGCGGCATGCGGGGAACCATGCACACAGGCTATGGGTTGAATGCATCTAATGGGGTCGTTATGCCAGCACAAATACCCACGCACCGCATGATGGAAGCGTTTCGCGCGACCATCCTCCACGGCGGCATCGGCGCGGCGGCGGATGCGCTCGGCATGTCGCAGCCGTCGATGAGCCGCGTCATCGCCGACCTGCAGAAGATCGTCGGCTTTCAGCTTTTCGTGAAGCAGGGCCGCAACATCAAGCCCACCGAGGAAGCCCTGGCGCTGATGACGAAAGTGCAGCAGTCGTTCCTGGGGCTCGATGACATCGCCCGTTTCTCTGAGCAGTTGCGCAAGCAGCGCATGGGCCGCCTGTCGATCTGCGCCCTGCCCGCCATCGGCCATTCGATCATGCCGGAGGCGATTGATTTCCTT
>JAQGMQ010000488.1 GCA_028292305.1 Rhodoferax sp. | reverse complement strand
GCGCCGCGCGGCCTGGTCGGCCGAGGCGGGTGTGGCCTATGCGTACCTGGAGCCCGCCGAGGCCGTGACGGCGCGCCACCTGGCCGCGCTGGTGCGGGCCGCCACCACCACCTTCCCGCTGGCGAAGCAGGCCCAGGCGTCGCGGCTGGAGCAGGTGTTCGACACGCCAGGGTCATCGGCCGGCGACACGGCGCGGTTCCACTACGCGGTGGAAATGGACCCGGACACGGGCTGGATGCCGGAAATCGCGCGCTGGTACGACATCGAACACATGCCGGGCCTGGCGGGCGTGCCGGGCTGCATTCGCGCCTCGCGCTTCTTGAACCACGGCCACGGGCCGCTGTCGCTGGCCTGCTACGACCTGGTGACGCAAGAGACGCTGGGCTCGCCGCCCTGGCTGGCCGTGCGCGGCACCGCGTGGAGCGACATCACGCGGCCGCATTTCACGCACACCAAACGTACGATGTTCGTGGTGCCGCCCGCGGCCTGACGCGCGGACCGGCGCGCAGCCCGCACCGGCTTGGTGCAGGCCGCGCGCTGAGCTGGCAAAATGGCGGCCTCTTCGCGCGTCCTTCGGCCATTGCCTCATCCGCCTTATGCCCCTCGCCTGTTTTTCCTGCGCCCGCCATCGCTCGACGTCATGCCCCGCATGAGCGGGAGGGTCCTTTCGTGACCACCGCCCAACACGCCGCCAACCGCCGCGGCATCTTCGCCATGGTCGGGGCCATGGCCAGCTTCATCGTCAACGACGCGCTGGTCAAGTACACCAGCCAGAGCCTGCCCGCCGCCCAGCTGATCTTCATCCGTGGCCTGATGGCCTGCGGCGTGGTGCTGTTGGCGGCGCACGCCATGGGCGCGCTGCCGCAACTGCGCGGGCTGCTGCAGCGCTGGGTGGTGGTGCGCGCATCGGCCGACGCCATGGCGACCATGATCTACCTCACGGCCATGTTCAACATGCCGCTGGCCAACGCCACCGCCATCAACCTGGCCGGCCCGCTGTTCATCACCGTGTTCGCGGCCTGCTTCATGGGCGAGCAGGTGCGGGCCTCGCGCTGGGTGGCGATCGGCCTGGGCTTCCTGGGTGTGCTGCTGGTGATCCAGCCCAAGGCCAACGGCTTCAACAGCTATGCGCTGCTGTGCCTGATGGGCACGGTATTCCATGCCACGCGCGACCTGCTCACGCGGCGCATCCCTGCCGACGTGCCGGTGATCCTGATCACGCTGGCCACCACGGTGTCGATCGTGCTGCTGTCGGGCGCGGTGTCGCTGGTGCAGGGCTGGCGGCCTTTTGGCTGGCGCGAAACGGCGCTGCTGGCGGTGGCCTCGGTGCTGCTGTCCACGGGGTATTACCTGCTGGTCTACGCCATGCGCCAGGGCGAGATTTCATTGGTCACGCCGTTTCGCTACAGCACGCTGTTGTTCGCGGTGCTGATCGGCTACGGCGTGTGGGGCGACGTGCCCAACGGCTTGGCCTGGTGCGGCATCGCACTGCTGGTCGGCTCGGGGCTGTTCATCCTGCAACGCGAAAGCGCGCGGGTGCGCAAGGCCGGCGCCATGCCGCTGGAGCCCGGCCCGGCCACGGCCTCGCTGCCGCTGGATGCGCCAGGTCCGGTGCCGATGACTTCGGCGACCGCCCTGCACGCCCGCGAGAAGGAGGCGCGCTGATGACCGGCTCTTGGGCTGCCGCGCACCGCCGAATCACCGCTCTTCGTAAGCCTCGGCCGGGTGGTCGTTCGGCGCCAGGAACGCGGCTTTCAGCGTTTCCGACAGCGGGATGTTGATGACGGCGTTGCGTGGCGGGATCGGTGCCATGAACCACTTGTCGTAGAGCCTGGCGAGCGCGCCCGAGGCCGTCTGCTCGCCGAGGTAGGTGTCCAACGCTTTCTTGAAGGCCGCATCGTCCTTGCGGACCATGATCGAGATCGGCTCGATGCCCAACGGCTTGCCGACGATCTTGAAGTCAGCCGGGTTGCGCGCGTTGGAGATGTTGCCGGCCAGGGTGTTGTCGTCCATGGCGAACGCGTCGGCGCGGGCGGTTTCCAGCAGCAGGAAACTCTCGGCATGGTCCTTGGCGAAGACCATGTTCATGCCGAGCTTTCGGTCCTGCTCGAGCTTGCGCAGGCGCTGCACGAGTGTGGTGCCGGTGGTGGTGACCACGGTCTTGCCCTTGAGCTGCTCGGCCGAGGTGATGCCGCTGGTGGTGCGCACCGCAAAACGCGCTTCGGTGACGTAGGTGGTGTTGGCAAAGGCCACCTGCTGCTGGCGCGCGGCATTGTTGGTGGTCGACCCGCATTCGATGTCGATGGTGCCGTTCTGCAGCAGCGGGATGCGGTTTTGCGAGGTGACCACCATCGGCTTGATGGCCACGCCGGGCAGCAGCTTCCTGAGCATCTGCTCACACAACTCGACGTGGTAGCCCACATAGCTGTTGCCGATCGAATACGACAACGGCGGCGACGAATCGCGCACGCCCATGTTGATCGTGCCCGCCGCCGTGGCCTTGGCCAGCGTGCCGCTGTCCTGGGCGCTTGACTGGGCGCTTGCCTGGCAGGCGGCCAGCAGACCGATGGCAGCGCAAAGAAGTTGGGTTTTCATGAAAGATCCTTGGCGTAATGGCGTTGCATGCTGATGTGCAAGCTGGTGCGGCACAGCGCGACGCATCAGGCGGCGACCGTCTGCGCCAGCGCGGCGGGCCGGGCGATCTCGTCCAGGCTCTCGCGCAAGGCACGGTCGAGGATGGCGATGGCGCGGTCGATCTCGTCGTGGCTCACGGTCAGCGGCGGCGCGATCCGCCATACCGAGCCGCGTTCCGGCCGACGGCGGATGTTCATGCTCAGGCCGAGTTCGAAGCACTTCTTCGTGGTGCGCGCGCCCAGCTCATGGAAGGGCTCGCGCGAATCGCGGTCGCGCACCAGCTCCACGCCGAGCAGCAGGCCTTCGCCGCGCACGTCGCCGATGGCCTCGTAGCGCTGCTGCAGTACGAGCAGCTGGCTGCGCAGGTAGGCACCGGTGGTGCGGGCGCGCGTGATCAGCTGTTCCTTGCGGATGGTCTCCAGCACGGCCAGGCCGACCGTGGCGGGCAGCGGGTCGGAGACGTGGCTGGTGTAAAAAGTGAAGCCCTTTTCGAATACGTCCTGCTCGATCTTCGGGCTGGTGACGGTGGCCGCCAGCGGCAGCCCGCCGCCCATGGTCTTGGAGACCGACATGATGTCGGGCACCACGCCGTAGAAGTCGGACGCCGTGCGGTGCCCGATGCGGCCGAAGGCGGTCTGCGCCTCGTCGAAGATCAGCAGCATGCCGCGCTCGTCGGCCGCCTGGCGCAGGGCCTGCATGTACGACTTCGGCGGCACCAGCACACCGCCGGCGCTGATGATGGGCTCGATGATGATGGCCGCGCGCCGGCCGGTGGAGGCCATGTCGTACATCTTCAGGCCGATCTCCAGGCAGGCCAGGGCCGAGGCCTCGCCGTCCAGCCCCTTGATGTAGGGCCGGTAGGCGTTGGGCTCGGGCATCACGTAGACGCCGGGCACCGGCACGCCGTAGCCCTTGCGGTCGCTGGCGAACGACACCGCGCTGGTGCCGCCGGTGACGCCATGCCACGAGCCGCCCACGGCCAGGATCTCGAAGCCGCCGGTGTACATCTTGGCCATGCGCAGCGCGACCTCGTTGCTCTCGGAGCCGGTGTTGACGAAGATCGATTTGGTCAGCGGCGCGGGCATCCAGTCCTGCGCCATCTTCATGGCCAGCTCGGCCACGACCTCGGGGATCATGCCGCTGAAAAGGTGGAAGGCTTTTTCGCCGGCCTCGTGCACCGCGCGCACGATGGCCGGGTGGTTGTGGCCGATGGTGGCGCACATCTGGCCCGAGGTGAAGTCGAGGATCTCGCGGCCGGTGTCGTCGATGACGGTGCTGCCGCGCGCGCTGCGGAACAGGTTGGGAAAGGTGTCGCCGCCGTAGCGGACCATAAACTCTTTGGCGGCGTGGCGAAGCTGTTCACTCATGGTTGAATCCCCGGTTGGTTGATGTGTGTGGCTATGTTCGCCAGCGCCCGGGCCGCGGTCCAATGTTGACTTTGCATGCCTGCGTGATGCGCCGGACGCATCGGCCATGCATGAAACGGATCGCCATTGCAGGGGCCGGCAAACAGGCATGTCCCTTGCGTCCACCCTGCGGAAAAACGAGAGGCTTGAACAATGGATACCCGATGGTTTCAGGACTTCGTGACCCTTGCCGAAGTGCAGAACTTCACCCGCGCCGCGGACCTGCGCAACGTGTCGCAGGCCGCCTTCAGCCGCCGCATCCAGGCCCTGGAGCAATGGCTGGGTGCGAAGCTGATCGACCGCGCTGCGTTCCCCACCCGGCTCACGCCGGCGGGTGAGCGTTTTCGCAAGGTGGCGACCCAGCTGCTCGGCCAGATCGCGGACGCGCGGGCCGAAATCGGCGAGGCGCCCTCGCGCAACCACGTGCGCATCGCGCTGACCTACACACTGGCCAGCACCCGGCTGCCGGGCTGGTGGCCGGCCTGGTCGGACCGCGGCGCGATCACCTGCAGCCTGGAAGTGGGCAACGTGCACGACACGGTCTCGGCGTTCAGCGCCGGCTCGGCCGACATCCTGATCGGCTTCCACCAGGCCACGCACCCGATCCAGCTCGACGCGGCGCGGTTCGAACGCTTCGAGCTGGGCTCCGAAAAGCTGCGGCCCTATGCGTCAGTGGCGCTGCTGGAGGCGGGCGGCATCACCCTGCCGGGCAGCGCGAGCCAGCCGGTGCCGCTGCTGATGTATTCGCCCAGTGGCTATTTCGCGCGGGTGGTGGACACGGCCATCGAGCAGTCCGCCGAGCCGCTGTGCGGCTACCGGGCCTTCGAGGCCGAGATGACCGACATCCTGGCCGATCTGGCCTGCCAGGGCATGGGCATCGCGTGGTTGCCCGACAGCTCGGTCGGTGCCGGCCGGTTGCAGAACCTGGTGGCCGTGGGCGATGGTGCCTGGGACACCACGGTCAGCATCGTGGCCTACCGTGCCAGGGCCCATCCGCGCGGCGTGGTCGACCAGCTGTGGGCCCGCATCGTGGCCGAAGCCCCACCGCCCGGCGACTCAGACCGCTAACAGCTTGCCCGGCGAACGCATCACGAAATCGGCCAGGTAGCGGGCTTCGTCCGACGCGCCGTTGCGGGTGAACAGGCCGATGCCGATCTGGATCGGCTCGGGCATCTCGTCGCGCCGGTCGAGCACGCGGCAACCCGGCGGCACGGTGGCCGAGATCATCGGCCCGATGCCGATGCCCACCTGCACCGCCGTGGCCATGGCCACCAGCGTGGAGGCCTCGCACACCGTGCGCCACGCCGTGGGGCCCTGGCCCAGGGCCTTGACCACGTGGGCGCGCCAGGGGCAGACGTCGGTGAACATCACCACCGGCAGGGCTTCGTCAAAATCGAGGTTGAGATCGGAGCGGCCCACCCACAGCAGTTGCTCGGGCCAGACCACCAGCGGCTGGCGCGGCACCTCGGTGATGTCGCAGATCAGCAGGTCGAGCTTGTCCTGCGCGAAGAGTTCGGCCAGGTGGCGGTTGCCAGCCATGATCAGGTCCAGGTGCACCTTGGGGTTCTGGTCGCGAAAGTTCTTCAGGATGTCGGTCAGGCGGGTGGCGGCGAAGTCTTCGATCACGCCGAGCTTGACCCGGCCTTCCATGGTCTGCCCGCTGACCCGGCGGCAGGCCTCTTCGCCCAGCGTGAGGATTTCGCGTGCGAAGGGCAGCAGCGCCTGGCCTTCGGCGGTGACGGCCAGGCCCTTGGGCGAGCGGGCGAACAGGTCGGCGCCCAGCACCTCTTCGAGCCGGCGGATCTGCATGCTGACGGCCGCCTGCGTGCGGTGCAGCGCCGCGGCGGCGCGGTTCACCGAACCCACTTCGGCCACCGACAGAAAGGCGCGCAGCAGGTGAGGGTCCAGGTCTTGCATCAGTGGTTTCGCATCCAGTTTTCCGGCATTCAACTTTTCTTATACCGTCACGACAATTTTGTGACTACCGCCGCCGCAGCGGGCCACCTACCATTCCTTGGCCGGTTGTGCAGCGCAGCAATCGCGAACATGCAATTTTCACACCACGGACTCTTCCACCTTCACGAGGTAAACCACGATGACACACGTCAAGACACCTGATGCACGCCGGCGTTCTTTGGTGAGGGCCACGTCCACACTCGGCATTGCCACGGCCGCCATGGGATTCCCGGCCCTGCATGCTCTGGGCCTGACCCGCATGTTCGC
>JAQGMQ010000461.1 GCA_028292305.1 Rhodoferax sp. | reverse complement strand
CCGAAGTCGCCACCTGTGGACGCGACCTCTACGGCATGATCGAAACCTTCCCGCTGAAGCGCGCCATCCCGATGATCTTCAAGGGCGGCGGCGACTGCACGGCCATCGACTGGACCTTCCTCGGCGGCTCGATCGCCAACTGGTCCTTCATCTGCTTCGTGGTGATTTTGCTGGTCGGCTTGACGCTGCTGGTGCGGCTGGCGGGGCGCGCACAACACCTGCGCTACGCAGCCCGCTGAACGCGGAGGGCTTCAGCCCCGGGGCGATTCGGCGCTGAGCGCAGCGGTCACGGTGTCGTCCGGGCCGGCATCGTCCGAACATTCGAAGCGTGCGCGGCCAGCCCGTTTGGCGCGGTACAGCGCCGAGTCGGCACGCTCCACCAGCGCGTCGGCCAGCGTGCCCACACCGGGCACCATGGCGGCCACGCCGATGCTCACCGTGAGCCACTGCGAAGTCGGCGAGGCCGGGTGCACGATGCGGGCCTGCTCCAGCCGGTCGAGGCAGCGCTGGGCCACCACCTTGGCATCGGCCAGCGCGCTGTCCGGCAGCAGGATGCAGAATTCCTCGCCGCCGTAACGGGCCAGCAGCTCGCCCGGCCGCCAGGCACAGCGGGCCAGCACGTGGGCCACGTCGCGCAGGCAGGCATCGCCCCCCTGGTGGCCCATCGCATCGTTGTAGGCCTTGAAATGGTCGATGTCGATCATCAGCAATGCCAGCGGCAGCTGCTGGCGCACGCTGCGCGGCCATTCGCCGGCGATCGCCTGGTCGAAACGGCGGCGGTTGGCCACGCCGGTCAGGCCGTCGGTCATCGACAGTTCGGCCAGCTGGGCGTTCGCGCGCTGCAGCTCGAGCTGCACCTTCATGCGTTCGGTGGTGTCCTGGATGGTGCCGACCAGGCGTTTCGGCGCGCCGTCGGTCAGGACCACCTCGCAACGCGAGCGCACCCAGATGTGGCGGCCCAATGCCGTGGTCATCTGCACTTCCATGTCCCAGGGCGTGCCGTGGCGCGTGGCCTGCTGCAGCGCGGCCTCGAGCCGCACCCGGCCTTCTGGCGCGTAGCTGGCCAGCGACTGCGCCAGCGCCAGCGGATGGCCCACGGGGGGCAGCGGCAGGTCGTAGATGCGGTAGACCTCGTCGGTCCACACGGAAATGCCGTCGGCCAGGTCGAGCTCCCAGCCGCCGACGCGGGCCAGCTCGCCGGTGCGCCGCTGCAGGGCCATGGCGGTGGCCAGCGCCTCTTCGGTGTTCTTGCGCTGGCTCACGTCGCGGAAGATGCCCACCAGCCGCAGCGGCCGGTCCATGGCGTCGCGGCTCACGATCTCGGCGCGCATGTGCAGGTAGATGTAGTGTCCATCCGCGTGCCGCATGCGGTACTCGATGTCGGCGGTCTGGCGTTCGCCCCTGACCAGCGCTGCCTGTGCCGCACGCACGGCCTGGTTGTCGTCGGGGTGGCGCAGCGCGTCCCAGTCGGCCGCGGCGATGGGCGCGTCGTCAGGGTTGTCCACGCTGCGGCCGAGCATGCGGTGCCCCAGCGCGTTCAGGATCAGCGTGCCGCTGGGCAGGTGCCAGTCGAGCAGGCCGATGTTGCCGCTTTGCATGGCCAGCTCCAGGCGCTGCGCGGTGTCACGCTGGATCTCCTCGGCTTCCTTGCGCGCGGTGATGTCCAGGTGAGTGCCGAGCACCCGCAGGGCCCGGCCCTGCGGGTTGCGCTCGATCACCATGGCGTGGTCGAGCACCCAGACCCAGTGGCCGTCCTTGTGGCGCATGCGGTGTTCGAGCTTGTAGGCCGGCGAACCCTGTCGCACGTGGTTGGTGAAGGCTGTTTCCAGTGCCGGCCAGTCGTCCGGGTGCAGCAGCGACTGCCAGAACGCCCGCGTCAGCGGGACTTCGTTCGGCACGTAACCGAGGATCTGCCATTGGCGGTCGTTCACGGTGAGCCGGTCGGCGACCAGGTCCCAGTCCCACAGGCCGAGGTCGGCGCCCTTCAGGCCGAACTCGAAGCGTTGCGCGGTTTCGCGTTGGGCCACCTCGAGCGCGGCCCGGGCCGTCGCCAGTCCGCTGCGCCGTGCCTGGTTGAAGAACAGCGCCAGCGCCGCGGCCATCAGCAGCAGACTCCAGAAGAAACCGTACACCAGGGCCTGTTCGCGCCAGTTGGCATAGATGGCGTCCAGCGGCCGGCTCACGGTGATCACCAGCGGCTTGTCCAGGTGCAGCGTGGCCGGCGTCAGGCTGCGCAGCGCCAGCATGCGCGGCTGCGGGTTCTGCTCGGTGGTTTCCTCGTACAGATTGGCCAGCGTGCCGCTTTCGCGGTGCCGCACAAACGGGGAGCCGGGCGCGTTCTGGTTGGCGCCCACGGCCCGGGCGTAGGAGGGCGCGATCAGGAACACCTGGCCGTCGGCGTGCGAGATGTTGACCGTCATGTCCGGCGCGTACAGCACCTAGCGCGCCAGGATCTCGAAATACGACTGGTCGAGCACGGCGGTGGTGATGCCGGCGAAACCGCCGTCGGGTGCGGTCATGCTTTTGCTGATGTTGACCACGTAGTTGCCCAGGATCGACAGATACGGCGGCGAGACGAAGACCAGCGAGTCGTCGTGTTTGTCGCGTGGCTCGGTGAAGTAGGGCCGCTCGTGCGCGTCGCGGCCGATGTAGCTCTTCTGCTCGGCGTCGATGACCAGGCCGTTGCGGTCCACCGCATAGATGGCGCGCACGCCGGGCAGGGCGTCGGTCAGGGTTTTCAGGCGCAGCGGCTGCTTGCCGGTGTCGTCGTCGCCAGCCATCAGGTCGTAGCGCATGCCGGCCAGCACGCTGCTGACGGCCTGCAACTGGC
>JAQGMQ010000455.1 GCA_028292305.1 Rhodoferax sp. | reverse complement strand
GTCTTGATCGGCCCCGCACTGATGCCGTTGACCCGCATGCCCTTCGGCCCGAGCGATTCCGCCAGGTAACGCACCGAAGCTTCCAGCGACGCCTTGGCCAGACCCATCGTGTTGTAGTTCGGCACCGTTCGCACCGCGCCCAGGTAGGTCAAGGTCAGCAGGGCCGACTTGTTGTTGAGATAGGGCAGGGCGGCCTTGGCCATGGCCGGGAAGCTGTAGGCGCTGATGTCATGGGCGATCTTGAAGCCTTCGCGGCTCAGGCCGTCGAGGAAGTCGCCGGCGATGGCTTCGCGCGGGGCGTAGCCGATGCTGTGCACGAAGCCGTCGAATTTGGGCCAGGTCTGGGCCAGGTCGGCGAACAGCTTGTCGATCTGCTCATCATTGCCGACGTCGCAATCGAAGATGAGGTTGGAGTCGAAGTCGGCGGCGAACTCGGTGATGCGGTCCTTGAAGCGTTCGCCCACGTAGCTGAAGGCCAGTTCGGCGCCTTGCGCGTGGCAGGCCTTGGCGATGCCGTAGGCGATGGAGCGGTTGGACAACACGCCGGTGATCAGCAGTTTTTTGCCAGTGAGAAATCCCATGATTCGCAGCTTTCGTGAATTCCGGGGGCTTCGAGGGCCTTGACGGAATGGGTCAACAGATGATGCAGAATTGTCGCATGCGATTTTTTGTGTTCCTCGGGAGTGCGCTGGCAATGTTTGCGGGTTTGCCCGCGTGGGCGGCGCACGGTTACGCGCTGTGGGGCGACCTGAAATACCCGCCCAACTTCAGCAATTTCGCGTATGTGAACCCGAACGCACCCAAGGGCGGCGAGCTGCGCCTGGTGAGCAATCTGCGCACTTCGACCTTCGACAAATTCAATCCGTTTACCATCAAGGGCAGTGCGCCGGCCTACCTCAGCGACCTGATGTTCGACTCGCTGCTGACCGGGCCGATGGACGAGAACGGCGCGGGCTACGGCCTGTTGGCCGAAGACGTGGCGGTGCCGCCCGATGGCCTCAGCGCCACCTTCGTGCTGCGGCGCGAAGCGCGGTTTCACAACGGCGACCCGGTGCGCGCGGCCGACGTGAAGTTTACCTACGACACGCTGATGGGCCCCTACACCTCGCCGGGCTACAAGACGGCTCTGGAAGACGTGGCCGGAATCGACGTGGTGGACGCCCGCACGGTGCGCTTTCGCTTCAGGAAGCCCAACCGCGAACTGCCGCTGACGGTGGGCGGCCTGCCGATCTTCAGCCAGAAGTGGGGCGCCGACAACGGCAAGGCCAAGCGCTTCGACGAGATCGTGATGGACACCCCGATCGGCAGCGGCCCCTACCGCATCGGGCCGGTGAATTTCGGCAAGGACATCACCTATGTGCGTGACCCCGACTACTGGGCGCGCGACCTCAACGTCAAACGCGGCATGGAGAATTTCGACCGCATCGAGGTCAAGATCTACAAGGACAACACCGCCAAGCTCGAAGCGCTGAAGGCTGGCGAATTCGACCTGATGCGCTTCTTCTCGGCCGGTGACTGGGCACGCCGCGTGACCGGCAAACGCTTCGATACCGGCGAGTTGGTAAAGGGCGAGTTCAAGCACCGGCTGCCGTCGGGCTTTCAGAGCTATGTCATCAACGTGCGACGCGACCGCTTCAAGGATGTGCGGGTGCGTGAGGCGCTGGGCCTGGCCATGGACTACGAGTGGATGAACCGGCAGATGTTCTACAACGCCTACCAGCGTGTGAATGGCCTGTTCGGCAACACCGACTGCCAGGCCACCGGCACGCCCGGCCCGCAGGAACTGGCGTTGATGGAGCCTTTGCGAAAAGACATTCCCGCCGCCGCCTTCGGCCCGGCCGACATGCCGCCGCGCACCGACGGCGACAGCTCTTTGCGGGGCAACCTGCGCAAGGCCAAGGCGCTGTTGCACGAGGCCGGCTGGGACGTCAAGGACGGCTCGCTGCGCAATGCCAAGGGTGAGGCCTTCGTCATCGAATACCTGGACAGCAACGAGGGCGGCGCGCGCGTGGTGAGCCCGTGGGCGCGCAACCTAGAGAAGCTGGGCATCCAGCTCAACTACCGGCCGGTGGACTTCGCGCTGTACCAGCAGCGCCTGTCGAAATTCGAATTCGACATCATGACGATCAACTACGCCGGCACCAACAACCCTGGCCAGGAATTTGCCGACATGTTCGGCAGCAAGGCCGCCGACGTGGAGGATTCGGGCAACTACACCGGCATCAAGAACCGGGCCGTGGATGCGCTCATCACCCGCATGACCTCGGCCAAGACCAAGGCCGAGCTGCTGCCCGCCTGCCGGGCGCTGGAGCGGGTGATCACGCACAGCCACATCCTGATTCCACAGTGGACGGCCGGCACGCACCGGCTGGCCTACAACGGCTGGCGGCTGGCGCGGCCAGCCGAGGTGCCGCCCTATGTGCCCGGTGAAGGCTGGCCGATCCACGTGTGGTGGTCGCTGCAGGCCAGCGGTGCCAAGTCACCAGGTAGAGACAACGCGGCGGCGTCGAACTGAATCCCAACCACCAAAGAGCAACCAAGCGATCAACCCATGCTGGCCTATGTCCTGAAACGCCTGTTGCTGATGGTGCCCACGCTGTTGGGCGTGCTGCTGATCACCTTTGCCGTGGTGCAGTTCGTGCCGGGCGGACCGGTCGAGCAGTACCTGGCCGAGGCCCGAGCCGGCACCGGTGCCGGCGGCGGCGGCGGGGCCGAAGGCGGCGGCTTCAGCTACCGCGGCGGGCAGGGCGTCGACCCGAAGCGCATCGAGCAGATCAAGGCGCTGTATGGCTTCGACAAACCGCCGCACGAACGCTTCGTGCAGATGCTCAAGCAGTTTGCACGCTTCGATCTGGGCACCAGCTTCTTCCAGAACAAGGCCGTGTCGCAGCTCATCGTGGAGAAGCTGCCGGTGTCGATCAGCCTGGGCCTCTGGACGTTTTTCATCAGCTACCTGGTGGCCGTGCCGCTGGGTGTGGCCAAGGCGGTGCGGGCCGGCTCGCGCTTCGATCTGGTGACCACCTTGCTGGTGCTGGTGGGATATGCGATACCGGGTTTCGTGCTGGGCGTGGTGCTGCTGGTGGTGTTCGGCGGGCAACTGCAGTGGTTCCCGTTGCGCGGGCTCACGTCGAGCAACTGGGCCGAGCTGAGTTGGGGCGCGCGCATGGTCGACTACCTGTGGCACATCACCTTGCCGGTGACGGCGATGGTGCTAGGCAGCTTTGCGGTGACGGCGATGCTGACCAAGAACGCATTCCTGGAAGAGATACGCAAGCAGTACGTGGTGACGGCGCGGGCCAAGGGCCTGGGCGAGAACCAGGTGCTCTGGAAGCATGTTTTCCGCAACGCGCTGATCCCCATCATCACCGGCTTTCCGGCGGCGTTCATCGGGGCATTTTTTACCGGCTCGTTGCTGATCGAAACGCTGTTTTCGCTCGACGGGCTGGGGTTGCTGAGTTATGAGAGCGTGATCCGGCGCGACTATCCGGTGGTGCTCGGCACGCTCTACCTGTTCACCTTGATCGGCTTGGTGACCAAGCTGGTGAGCGATCTTTGTTATGTGTGGGTCGATCCGCGGGTCAAGTTTGATTGACCTTGAATATGGTCATTTTGGAGGCCTATAATGTCCATATTAAATGTTCATAAGGAGCTGGCATGACCTGGAGCATCGCTTCTGCCAAGCAGCAGTTCTCAGAAGTCGTCCGGCTCAGTGCCGAAGAGCCGCAGGTGATCTACAACCGCAGCAAACAGGCGGCGGTCATGGTGGCGCCCGCGGATTTCGAGGCGTTTCAGCAATGGAAGTCCGCGCGCGACCGGCCCCCGCTGGCACAGCAATTCGACGAGATTCGCGCCTTGCTGGCGGCGCAGGGCGAGGACGGCATCGAACTGCCTGCCCGTACCACCCGGCCCAACCCGTTCGACGACGAGCGCTTTTCCTGAGATGCAACTGGTCGATACCAACGTCATCAGCGAGTTGATGCGCCAGCGTCCCGATGCGGGCGTACTGCAATGGGCCAAGCAGTCCAGCGCCGTCTACAGCCGTCTGGCGCTTTCGGTCGTCTGTGTCGACGAGATCGTGTATGGCCTGTCGCGCCGCCCCGAAGCCGCCAAATTGAGCTGGTTCGATGGTTTCTGCGCGCTGCACGACCTCATCGAGATCAGCGAGACCATCGCCCGACGCGCCGGTGCCATGCGGGCGGTGCTCGCGGCGCGTGGCCAGGTGCGCAGCCAGGCCGACATGCTGATCGCCGCCACGGCGCAGGTGCATGCGCTGACGCTCGTGACGCGCAATGTGCGTGACTTCGACGGCTGCAGCATCGCCGTGTTGAACCCGTTTGCCGATTCCATCAACTGAACCGACCAAGGCCGAAGGCGATATGGCATCCAAAAGTCTTTCCCCCGGCCGACGCGCCTGGCTGCGCTTCAAACGCAACCGCCTGGGCTACTGGAGCCTGTTGCTTTTCTCGCTGCTGGTCGTGGCCAGCCTCTGCGCGGAGCTGCTGTCGAACGACCGGCCGCTGGTCGTCAAATACCAGGGGCAGTATTACTTTCCGGTGGTGCACAACTACCCTGAAAAGGTTTTCGGCGGCGACTTCGA
>JAQGMQ010000434.1 GCA_028292305.1 Rhodoferax sp. | reverse complement strand
CTCGCCGGTCGAGAAGTCGCTGCTCTCGGGCAAGGTCTTTCCCACCGACAGCAACGCTGGCCCCGATGCGATCGAGCTGGTGCTGCACCGCCTGCGCCGAAAGCTCGCCGGTGGCGACGTGCGCATCGTCACCGTCCGTGGACTTGGCTACATGCTGGAGGCCGGCCGCAATGAAGATCCTGCGCACTGACCCCGACCGCTTCGGCATCCGGGCACGGCTGCTGACGCTGCTGATCCCCGGCATCCTCGGGCTGCTGGCGGTCGACAGCTGGAACGACTACCACGCCTTGCGCGGCCTGGTGCAGGACGCCTACGACCGCTCGCTGCTGGAATCGGTGCACGCGCTGCAGGGCGGCATGGTGGTCGGGCCCGACGGCACGCTGCGGCTCAACGCACCGCCCTATGTGGTGCAGGCCATGCGCGAAGACGCGAGCCGCGAGCACCGTGTGCTGCACGTCGGCCTCACGCCCCGCGAGCCGAGCGCCCTGGCCGGAACGCCAACCAGTCCACCCCATCAGATGGCCGGCGCCATGGCGGTGCCGCCTACCGAAAAGACCTTGCTCGGCGAACCCGACCTGCCGCGCCCGCCCGGTTCGGTGGCGGAGATGCTGCAGATGCAACAACTGGCCGAGGTGGCCCAGGCCGCCAAGGTGGCCAAGCTCAAGCCGGTGACGGCGGCGCAGCAGGCGGCATCGGTACTGGCCGCCAGTCCGGCACTTACACCCGCCATCTGGTACGACGCTTTCTACAACGGGCGGCCGGTGCGCATCGTGGCGCTGCAAAGCCAGCTGGTCGACGGGCTCGGTCAGTCGTTCGACCTGCTGGTACAAGCCGCCGAGGGCACCGGGCCGCGCAACCTGGCGCAGGCGGCGTCGTCGGAGCAGGCGCTGTTTCGCGACGCCCGCATGGTGCTGGTGGTGGTGCTGCTGGTCTGGCTCGGCGTGACCTGGTCGCTGCAGCCGCTGGAGCGCCTGCGCAAGTCGGTGCTGCAGAACAAGGGCCGGGACCTGGAGCCGATGGACACCAGCGGCGTGCCGCATGAAGTGGCGCCGCTGGTGGCCGCCGTGAACCAGCACGTGGCCAGCTACCGCGACCTGCTCGACCAGCAGTCGCAGTTCCTGGCCGACGCCTCGCACCAGTTGCGCACGCCGCTGGCCATCATGCTGACCCAGGCCGGCGTGGCACTGCGCGAAAAAGACCCGGCGCAGATCCACGATACGCTGCGCGCCATCGTCACGCAGATCACCCGCAGCCGGCGCCTGTGCGAGCAGTTGCTGTCGCTGGCCCATGCCAGTGAAAGCGCCAGCTCCGGCGCGCAGTCATCGCCGGCTGACACACCCGAGGTGGCCGACCTCTACACCGTGGCCCGCGACGTGGTGCTGCAGTACCTGACGCTGGCCCACGAGAAGAACCAGGACCTCGGCTGGATGGACATCGAGCCCGCCGGCGCCGGCGACGGCCCGGCGGCGCAGGCGCCCCACATCCAGGTACAGGCCCGTGGCCCCGAGTTGCACGAGGTGCTGGCCAATCTGGTGCACAACGCCATCGTCTACACGCCGCCCGGCGGGCGCATCACGGTGCTGGTCAAGACCGTGGGCAACATGGCGCTGGCCGAGGTGCGCGACGACGGGCCGGGCATCGCCAAGGCGCGCCGGCGCGAAGTCTTCGAACGCTTTCGCCAGGTCAATGCCGAGGCACAGAACAGCGGCCCGCGCGGTGCCGGCCTGGGCCTGGCCATCGCCCGTGCCTATGCGCGGCGCAACGGCGGCGACATCGAGTTGGCCGACGCCGAAGTTGCAGCCGACACCGAGGCCGGCGGCGCCGCCACGCGCCACACGGGCCTGCGCGCGATCCTGCGGCTGCCTCTGGCCCCCGGCCCGCGGGCCTGACCGGCGCCACGGCCGGGCTGGTGGCCCAAAACCCTCGGGTAGACCCTGCCCCGCGGGTTAGGGATTACACGTATTTTGGGGCTGCGCAAGGAAAACGAAAGCCGATTGGAAGCCTCGCTTCCTAACATCCGCCTCCAACCCGGTCGCCCCCGCAAGCTGCGCTGTTGCAGGCCTTGCAGGACCGGGTACCTTCCAGGAGACCCGGATGAATCTTCACCCTTTCCCCACCCTGCCATGCCGGCACAACGCTGGAGCCGCATGACATGAATTTCTCCAACCGCAACTTCGTCAGGGGCCTGTTCCTGATGGCGATCGCCCTGCTCTTCGGACTGGTGGCGATGAAATACCAGATCGGTGAATTGAGCCGTTCCGGCCCGGGTCTGTTCCCGGTCATGGTGAGCTCGTTCCTGTTCTTCATCGGCCTGTTGTCGGTGGTGCGTTCGCACTTCGTCGAACACGTGCCGCTGGACTACAACGTGAAGAACATCGCCCTGATCTTGCTGAGCCTGGTCGGCTTCGCGGTGCTGTCCGAATACGTGAACATGATCGTCGGCATCATCTTCCTGACCTTCGTCAGCACCTTCGCCGGCACCTCGTATTCGGTGGTGCGCAACGTCAAGATCGCCATCGGCCTGATCGCCGTGGCCTTCGCCTTCAAACAATTTCTCGGCCTCTCGCTGCCGCTGTACTAAATGGAAATCCTCCATAACCTCTCGTTCGGTTTCGAGCAGGCACTGACCTGGCAAAACCTGTTGTACTGCGCTCTCGGCTGCACCGTCGGTACCCTGATCGGCTTGCTGCCCGGCCTGGGCCCGCTGTCCACCATCAGCCTGTTGCTGCCACTGACCTACTCGATCCCCACCGGCGGCGCATTGATCATGCTGGCCGGCATCTACTACGGTGCCC
>JAQGMQ010000419.1 GCA_028292305.1 Rhodoferax sp. | reverse complement strand
GCTTCCAGGAATACGGCATCTCCGACAGGTCCAATGCGGCACGGCGAGAAAAAAACTACGCCTTGATGGCACCTCGCATCGGCACGGCGGGCTGGAATGTTCCGCGGGCGGCGGCGGAGAACTTTCCCGGAGAGGGCAGCCACTTGGCACGCTACGCCCGGGTGCTGAACTGTGCCGAGATCAACACCTCTTTCTACCGCAGCCATCGACCTGAAGTCTATGCGCGCTGGGCCGCACAAACCCCGCCTGGCTTCCGTTTTGCGGTCAAACTGCCACGCAGCATCACGCACGACCAGCGCCTGCGTGGTTCCCGTGCTGCGCTCGAGGATTTCCTTGCGGATGTGTCGGGGCTCGGCGACCGTCTGGGCGTATTGTTGGTGCAACTGCCGCCCTCCATGATTTTTGAGGCCAGGCCCGTGCGCAACTTTTTCGACCTGCTCGCCGGGCTTTCCGGCGCCGCCGTCGTCTGTGAACCCCGCCATGCGACCTGGTTCGAACCGGAGCCAGATCGCTTACTGGTGAAGCTCAAGGTAGGACGGGTTGCTGCAGACCCCGCGCGGTGTCCAGCGGCAGCGGTGGCTGGCGGCTGGCTTGGCGTGGCCGGGGATGGCGCCGGTGCAGTTGTCTACCACCGGTGGCATGGATCGCCCCGCACCTACTACTCTGCCTACAGCGACGAGTGGCTGCAAGCGCGTACTTTCGAACTCGCTTGCTGGCCGACAGGGGCCGACTGCTGGTGCATCTTTGACAACACCGCTTCAGGCGCGGCGGCGTTGGATGCGCTGAGCCTGCATGCCAACTTTTGATGGCATAGAAGCCTGACGAACCAGTCGTGGCGCGCTCCTTGACCGCGATTGCCCAAGCTGACCCGCGTGCGGTGCCATGAAAAAAGCCCACTATCGGCTGGATAGCGGGCTTTTCTTTTGGAGACTGGTGGCGCTTCACGGATTCGAACCGCGGACCTGTGGATTATGATTCCATCGCTCTAACCGACTGAGCTAAAGCGCCTAAGCCCTAAATTATAGCCTGGATTTTTGCCCGTTTGGCGGCGGCGATGTTTTACGCGTGTTTGAAAGCCGCCTTGCGTTTGTTGACGAAGGCGTCCATGCCTTCCTTCTGGTCGGCGGTGGCAAAGAGGCTGTGGAACAAACGCCGCTCGAACATCACGCCGTCGCTCAGGCCGCTCTCGAAGGCGCGGTTCACGGATTCCTTGGCGGCCATGACGGCCACCTGCGAGTAGTCGCAGACCATCAGCGCGGCGCCCAGGGCTTCGTCCATGAGTTTGTCGAGCGGCACGACACGGCTCACCAGGCCCGCGCGTTCGGCTTCGGTGGCGTCCATCATGCGGCCGGTGAGTGCCATGTCCATGGCCTTGGCCTTGCCCACGGCGCGCGGCAGGCGCTGCGTGCCGCCGGCACCGGGGATCACGCCGAGCTTGATCTCGGGCTGGCCGAACTTGGCGTTGTCGGCGGCGATGATGAAGTCGCACATCATGGCCAGCTCGCAACCGCCGCCCAGCGCGAAGCCGCTCACGGCGGCGATCACGGGCTTGCGCACGCTGCGGATGCTTTCCCAGTTGCGGGTGATGTAGTCGTTCTTGTAGACGTCGGCAAAGCTGTAGTGCGCCATGGCGGCGATGTCGGCGCCGGCGGCAAAGGCTTTTTCGCTGCCGGTGAGCACGATGCAGCCGATGGCGGCGTCGGCGTCGAAGGCCTTGAGCGCCTGGCCGAGCTCGTCCATCAGCTGGTCGTTGAGCGCGTTGAGTTGCTTCGGGCGGTTCAGCGTGACGATGCCGACCTTGTCGGCCTCGGTGCGCACGGTGATGAGTTCGTAGGTCATGCGGATCTCCTGGTTTTATGGCTTGGCGGGAAGGTGAAAGCCCGGCCCACTATAACGATGCGAGGCACCGCTCGGGCCGTGCAAAAACGCGCAGCGCCTGTGCGCGAACCACGGGTGCTTCGGTCAACGTGCGGCTGCAGCCTCGGGCTCGAGCCAGGCACCCAGCGCGCGCGCGTTCTCGATCGACAGCCGCCAGGTTGTGCTGTTCCCGGCGGACGGCAGCGTCATCGGCAGGCGCACCAGGCGCTTGTCGCGTGCGACCAGGGCCACCATGCCGCGGCCATGCCCGGCGTAGAGCAGCAGGTCGTCGAGCTTGGTGATGCGCCAGCCGCCGGCCGGCGTTTCAATGCCGAGCCATTCGTCGCCGGCCGCAAAACCGGCTTGTTCGGCGGCACCGCCGCGCAGCACCATCTTGATCGACACGCCCGGGCCCTCGCCCACGCGCAGGCCCAGCCGCTGGGCGAGTTGGGCCTGGTCTTCGTGCACGGCCACACCATGGCCGGCCAGCAGGTCCTTCAGCGGCAGCTCGGCCTTGCCGTGCACCCAGGCCTCGATCTCGGCGTCGAAGCTGCGGCCCGACAGCTCGGCCAGCACGGCACCAAAGTCGGCCTCCGACATCGGGCCGGACTGGCAGCGCACCCACAGCGCACGCATGACTTCGTCGAGCGAGGTGCGGCCCTCGCCGCGCAGCGTCAGGTCGAAGCACAGCGCCACCAGCGCGCCCTTGGTGTAGTAGCTCACCGTGGCGTTGGGCGTGTTTTCGTCCTGGCGGTAGTACTTGACCCAGGCGTCCATGCTGGCCTGCGCCACCGACTGCACCAGCCGTCCCGGCGTCTGCATGACCTGGTTGATGGTCTTGTTGAGCAGCTTCAGGTAGGCGGCGTTGTCCAGCAGGCCGGCGCGGCGCAGCAGCAGGTCGTCGTAGTAGCTGGTGAAGCCCTCGAAAAACCACAGCAGCTGGGTGTATTGCTCGGCGTCGTATTGGTAACGCGCGAATTCCGCGGGGCGCAGGCGCTTCACGTTCCAGGTGTGGAAGTACTCGTGGCTGATCAGCCCCAGCAGTGTGATGTAGCCGTCGCTCTGGCGCGGCGGGTGGGCCGACGTGGCCGAGGGATCGGCCAGCCGTGGCAGGTCGCGCCGGTTGCAGATCAACGCGGTCGAATTGCAGTGCTCCAGGCCGCCGTAGCCGTCGTCCACGGCGTTCAGCATGAACACGTAACGGGCGTGCGGTGGCTTGCGGGCGTGTTTGCCCGGGGCCACTTGCTGCTGGTGCCAGAAGCGGATTTCGGCCTCGCAGATGGCCTGGGTGTCGGCGATCAGCCGCGCGCCGTCGAACGAAGGCGGCGCCCCTGCGACGACGAAGCGGTGGTGCACGCCGCCGGCCTTGAAGTCACCGCTCCAGAAGGCGCCCATTTCGACCGGGCAGTCGACCAGCTCGTCGTAGCCGCCCGCCAGGTAGTGGCCGAAGCCATGCGCGTCGACGTCGGTGGCGGTGAGTCCGGTGGCCAGTTGCCAGCCTTCGGTGGCCTTGCTGGCCGCGACTTCCAGCCCATGCGCCAAGTCTCCCTGGCCATGCACGCGCAGGCACAAGCTGGTGCCGTTGAAGAAGCCGCGGCTGTCGTCCAGCCAGGCGGTGCGCACCGAGTTGTCTAGCGCGTAGACCTCGTAGCTCAGGACCAGTGCCTTGCCGGGGTGGGCTTCCACGTCCCAGGTGTTCTTGTCGATCTGCTGCAGGTTGGCGATGCGGCGCCGGCTCTGGTGTGCCTGCAGGTTCTGCAGGCTCTTGGAAAATTCGCGGACCAGGTAGCTGCCCGGAATCCACACCGGTAGCGACACCCGCTGCAATGCGGCCGGCTGGGCGATGGTCAGGCTGACGCGGAACAGATGCGCATGCAGGTCGGCCACTTCGACGCGGTAGCTGATGGCTGGCGCGAGGGTGGAAACCGGGACGGAAGCCGAGGGCGATGCGGATGAGGGCAGTGAGGAATGCGGCATAGGTCGCTCAAGAATACAGGACGTCGGCGCTGCCCGTGCGGCGCCGCCCGCGGTGGCGCCAGGCTGCCCTCAGGGCTGGCGCTCAGCGCGCGTCGGCCAGGTATTTTTCGACCTGCTGCGCGCTGATGGCTCCCGGCACGCGCGAGCCGTCGGCAAAAATCAGCGTGGGCGTGCCGGTGATGCGGTACTTCTTGCCAAACTCGACGTTGCGCTCGGTGGCGGCGTTGTCGCAATCGGCCGCCGCGGGCACCTGTTCCTTCGCCATCCAGTCGGTCCAGGCCTTGCCCTTGTCCTTGGCGCACCAGATGTTCTTTGCCTTCACATGCGAATCGGGCGTGAGGATGGGGTACAGAAACATGTGGATGGTGACGTTGGTCACCTTCTGCATTTCGCCCTCGAAGCGTTTGCAGTAGCCGCAGTTCGGGTCTTCGAACACAGCCATCTTGCGCTTGCCGTTGCCGCGCACAATCTTGAACGAGTCCTTCAGCGGCAGCTCGTCGAACGCCACGGCGCTGAGTTTGTCGATGCGCTCCTCGGTGAGGTTCTTGCGCAGCTTGGTGTCGATGAGGTTGCCCTGGATCAGGAAGTTGCCCTCGGCATCGGTGTACATGATGTCGGCGCCGTTCAGGCGCAGCTCGAACAGGCCGGGGATCGGGCTCTTGCTGATCTCTTCGATCGCCGGCATTTGCGGCAGGCGTTCCTT
>JAQGMQ010000414.1 GCA_028292305.1 Rhodoferax sp. | reverse complement strand
GTCGACCGCAAGAAGGACATGATCAACCGCGGAGGCTACAAGATCTACACCATCGAGGTCGAGAACGCCCTGTACGCCCACCCGGCCGTGCTCGAATGCGCGGTGGTCGCCAAGCCCTGCCCGGTGCTCGGCGAACGCGTGCATGCCTTCGTCGCGCTGCGCCAGCCCGGCAGCAACAACGCCGCCATGGCCGACGAACTGCAAGCCTTCTGTTCCACCCGCCTGTCCGACTACAAGGTGCCCGAGAGCTTCAGTCTGTCGGACGCGCCCTTGCCGCGCAACGCCAACGGCAAGCTCGTCAAGCGGGCCTTGCGTGACCAACTCATCGCCACGCTGGAAGCCGGATGAGCAAGCCGCCACCCGTCCTGTCATCAACCGCTGACCCATCCGAGGAAATTGCATGCCCAGTGCCGATCTAAGCACCCTGGAAAAACTCCGCGCCCAACTGGGCCAGGAAGCCGTCGTCACCGAATGGGTGGAGGTGTCGCAGGAGCGCATCGACCTGTTCGCCAAGGCCACTGGCGACTTTCAATGGATTCATGTGGACACCGAGCGATCGGCCAGGGAATCGCCTTTCGGCGGCACCATCGCCCATGGTTTCCTGACCTTGTCGCTGCTGGGCAAGTTCTACGACGACGACATCGACATCCCGTTCTGCGATGTGGGTGTGAACTACGGCCTGAACAAGGTGCGCTTCACCCATCCGGTGCGCGCCGGCAGCCGGGTGCGCGGGCGCTTCGTGCTGGCGCAGCTGGATGACGTGGACAACGGCATCCAGATGACCTGGCGCATCACGTTCGAGATCGAGGGCGAGACGCGGCCTGCGTGTGTGGCCGAGCACGTGGTACGGCGCTATTTCCGCGCCACCGCCAGCCAGCAGGGAGCACAAACATGAGCGCCGGGCCGGGCCACGCGAAGCAAGCGCGCACCGCAGGCCAGCAGGGCGAAGCCACGCCAGTGCGCCGCAAGGTCGCCATCATCACCGGCGCCGCCACGGGCGTGGGCGCGGCCGTGGCCCGCATGCTGGCCGGCAAGGGTTACGACGTGCTGGTGAACTACAGCCGCAGTGCCGACGCCGCCGAGGGCGTGGTCGCCGAATGCCGGACGCTGGGTGCCGACGCCTTTGCCGCGCAGGGCGACGTGGCGCGCGACGCCGACTGCCAGGCCCTGGCGCAACAGGCCATGGCGCGCTGGGGCCGCATCGACGCGCTGGTGTGCAGCGCGGGCGCGACGCGTTTCATCCCGATGGGCGACCTGGCCGCCGTGACCACCGCCGATTTCGAGCGCGCCTATGCGGTGAACAGCATCGGCCCGTTCCAGATGGCGCGCGCGGTGCAGCCCCACATGCAGAACGGTGTGCAGGGCGGCGGCGCCATCGTCAACGTCTCGTCGGTCGCCGGGCTGAGCGGCAGCGGCAGCTCGTTCCCCTACGTGATGTCGAAGGCGGCGCTGAACATCCTGACCGTGGCCCTGGCGCGCAACCTGGCGCCCGCGATCCGCGTCAACGCCGTGTTGCCGGGCCTGGTCGAAGGCCGCTGGATGCGCGAAGGCCTGGGCGACGACGCGGCCTATGAACGCGTGAAGGGCCAGTTCGCGGCCACCGCGGCATTGGGCAAGGTGAGCAAACCCGAACAGATCGCCAGCGCGGTGTGCTGGCTGCTGGAAGAAGACTCGGTGGTGACCGGGCAACTGATCCCCGTGGACGCGGGTTTCATGCTGGGCAAGCCCCCCGCGGCCGCCGGGCGCTGACGGGTCATCGACTGCGTCATCACTTGAAGATTTAACCGAGGCACATCCCATGGATTTTGATTATTCGCCCCGCTGCAGCGCACTGCGCGAACAGCTGCTGGCCTTCATGGCCGAACACGTCGAGCCGCGCGAGGCCGACTTCCACGCCGAGATCCAGCAGAACCGCGAGGCCGGCAACCCCTGGCGCGCGCTGGAGGTGATCGAAGCCCTGAAGCCGAAGGCGCGTGAGGCGGGCTTGTGGAACCTGTTCCTGCCGCATTCGAGCCGCGTGCCCGAAGGCCTGTCGAACACCGACTACGCGCCGCTGTGCGAGATCATGGGCCGGGTGCCGTTCGCGGCCGAGGTGTTCAACTGCTCCGCGCCCGACACCGGCAACATGGAGACGCTGGAGCGGTATGCGAGCGAGGAACTCAAGACCCGCTGGCTCGACCCGCTGCTGCAGGGCGAGATCCGCAGCGCCTTCCTCATGACCGAGCCCGACGTGGCCTCGTCGGACGCGACCAACATCCAGTGCCGCATCGAACGCGATGGCGACCACTATGTGCTGAACGGGCGCAAGTGGTGGTCCAGCGGCCTGGGCGACCCGCGCTGCGCCATCCTGATCGTCATGGGCAAGACCAGTGTCGACGGGCCGCGCCATGCGCAGCAGTCGATGATCCTGGTGCCGCGCGACACCGCGGGCGTGAGCGTGCGGCGCGCGCTTGGCATGTTCGGCTACGACGATGCGCCGCACGGCCACATGGAGGTCGGTCTCGACAACGTGCGCGTGCCGGCGTCCAACCTGCTGCTGGGCGAGGGACGCGGCTTCGAGATCGCCCAGGGCCGGCTCGGGCCGGGGCGCATCCACCACTGCATGCGTTCCATCGGCATGGCCGAACGGGCGCTCGAACTGATGTGCCGGCGGCTCAAGGCGCGGGTGGCTTTCGGCAAGCCGCTGTCGGAGCAGTCGGTGTGGCACGAGCGCATCGCCGAGTCGCGCTGCCTGATCGACCAGGCGCGGCTGATGACGCTGAAGGCCGCGCGCATGATGGACACTGTGGGCAACAAGGCGGCCCGGGCCGAGATCGCGATGATCAAGGTGATCGCGCCCAACATGGCCTGCCGCATCATCGACTGGGCGATGCAGGCGCATGGTGCGGGCGGCATGTCCGACGATTTCCCGCTGGCCTACATGTACACCTGGCAGCGGGCGCTGCGTTTTGCCGACGGGCCGGACGAAGTGCACCGCAGCGCGATCGCCAAGATCGAACTGGGCAAACACCCGTGAAGGCCGCGGTATGAAAGCCTCTGCATGAAAACCATTCTTTGCGAACGCCATGGCCCGCCCGAGGTGCTGGTGCTGCGCGAGCTGCCGGCACGGAAGCCCGGCGCTGGCGAGGTGCTGATCGACGTGCATGCGAGCGCGCTCAATTACCCCGACACGCTGATCATCG
>JAQGMQ010000406.1 GCA_028292305.1 Rhodoferax sp. | reverse complement strand
CTGAAGTTCGCTCGGTTTAGCGTTTCCCTTGTCTTCAATCTCACGGAGAGCCAGATCAACCAACCATTGGTTATGTGGCGCGCAATGACGAGCGCGGTGCAGGAATTCTGCAAATTGCGCCCGGGGTTGGAATGCCACTAAAAAAGCGGCGAACACCACCCCCCGCCAGCCGAAGTACGAGGTCAGGTCAGAGATCAGCCGTTCGCTTGTTGCCGCAATTGCTTTGGAAAGCGCGTAGTGCATCTCCAGGGGCTCGTACCGAACGTTGGGAAAGTGACTTAAGACGGTGCCAAGCTCCTGCCCATCACGATACATTTTTTGAAGCAACTTCAACGCATTTTTTTCACCCGCAATGTGCGCGCATGGGATCACCTCAAACAAAGCCAACACATCGGACGCAACGTAAAAAGGAACTGGCATTTTGAGATGGAACCGCTGATCAAATGTCGGCGCCTGGTTAATGGTAGCCGTTCCAAATCACCTTCCAATGCCAGCCAGAACGTGCGCCGTGGCGGATGACGCTGACCGCGCCCCGGGTCGAAAGCTTCATGCCAGCTTCGCGGTAGAAGAACGAGCCGCGCACACTGGAGCGGGCGACCGATGCGGAGAGACGGCGTTGCGTTCAAGCTGCGCGTTGCTCTGCTTCGGCGCGCCTTTGCTGACGTCAGCTGACGCGTTGCCGCGTCACCGTCATCCAGTCGAGCCAGTCGAGCCAGTCGAGCCAGTATGCATCGGTCTTGCGCATCCACAGGCCCTCGATCTGATGATCACTCGCTTTTCAATTCGTCCCCACGTCACGCCGCTGCCAACGGCGAAGCCTGCACCGCCTGCAGCGTCCATCTGCCTTCTTCGAACGTCCACACCGCCAGCGTGTTGCTGGCCACCGCATGCCGACCGCCACCGCGCAGCACGGTTGCGCGCATGCCGGCGTGTACCAGACCTGTCGTGCCGATCAGCGTGTAGCGCGGTGCCACGAACGCCAGCGCCTCATAACGCAGCGCGCCGCTGTTCAGCTTGTGCAGATAACTCTCGCGGCTATCGGTCGCGCCGCTGGAATGCACGTAAACCAGGGTCTCGGCGCACAGTGCTTTCAAGGCGCGCGTGTTGGCTGCCAGCATGGCCAGGCGCCGCGCTTCTTCGGCTGCGGCGAGTCCGGCCTCATTGCGGGCAGTCACCGAAGTGCCATCGTGCTGAGCGCGTTCGGGTGGCGGGGCGGCGCCCATGTCAGCCCGCTTCCGCCACGATGGTGTTGACCAATACCCCGACCTGGCTTACGTCGATCTCGACCTGGTCGCCGGCCTTCATCCACACCGGTGGCGTGCGTTTGGCACCCACGCCGCCCGGCGTGCCGGTGACGATCACATCGCCGGGCTGCAGCGTGGTGAAGGCCGAGATGTAATGGATCAGCACGGGGATGGGGAAGATCATCGAGGCCGTGGTGGTGTGCTGCATCACCGTGCCGTTGAGCCGCGTTTCCAGCGTGAGCTCGGCGCCATCGGCGATCTCGCCCCGCGTGACCAGCCAGGGTCCGAAGGCGCCGGTGCCGCTGAAGTTCTTGCCCGCGGTGAACTGCAGCGTGTGCTTCTGCCAGTCGCGCACCGAGCCGTCGTTGTAGGCGCTGTAGCCGGCTACGTGGTCCCAGGCGTCTTCTTCGCGGATGCGCCGGCCGGCCTTGCCGATCACCACCGCGATCTCGCCCTCGTAATCCAGTTGAATGGATTCGGGTGGCAGCAACAGGGGCTGCAGATGGGCCGTTTGTGACTCGGCCACACGCATGAACAGCAGCGGGTGCAGGGTCTTGTCGCGCGCGGTTTCGATGCGGTGCTCTTCGTAGTTGTGGCCCACGCAGAAGATCTTGCCGGGCGTGGGGATCACGGGCAGGTACTGGATGTCGGCCAGCGCAATGGCCGGCGCGCGGGCCTCGGCGGCGATGCCTTCGAGCTTGCCGGCTTGCAGCGCGCTGAGCAGGGTGGGGTACTGCGCGTTATGCAGGGGTACGACGCTGTCGCCGTGGGCGATGCCCCAGCCGGCCTGGCCGTGGTGGACGTAGCTGATGAGTTTCATGGTGGTGCTTTGGTGATGGGTGATGGGTGATGGGTGAGGGGTGAGGGGTGAGGGGTGAGGGGTGGTAGGGTCAGTCGAGGGAAATGTTGAGGCGCTTGATGGTGTCGCCATAACGCGTGGTGTCGCTGCGCAGCTGCTGCAGGAACTGCTCTGAATTGAGCGCGTAGGGCTCGTAGAACAGGGTGGCGTATTTGTCCTTCACGTCGGGCTCGGCCAGCACGGCGGCCACGTCCTTCTGGATCTTTTCGACGACGGCCTTCGGCGTGCCCTTGGGGGCGAGCAGCGCCGTCCAGGCACTGAGCTCGAAGCCTGCGGGCCCGCCCGATTCGGCCACGGTGGGCACGTCGTTGAAGCCGGCCACACGCGCGGGTGCGGCCACCGCCAGGTAACGCGTCCTGCCCGCGCGCTGCATGCCGCCCGCGCTGGCCGCGCTGCCGAAGGCCTAGTCGACCTCCTGGTTGCCCACGGCCACGTACAGCTGCGACATCTCCTTGTACGGCACATGGGTCATCCTGGTGGCGGTGGCCGTCTCCAGCATCGCGGCACCGATGTGGCCCGGGCTGCCGACGAACCACGAGCCGTAGTTCACCTGGTTCGGCGCGGCGCGGGCCGCGGCCACCAGGTCGCTCATGCTTTTGTAGCGGCTGCCCGCCGGCACGGTCACGAAGAAGTAGTTGCGAAAGATCGGCGTCAGCGGCTCGAAGTCGCGCAGCAGTTCGTAGGGCAGCTTCTTGAACAGAAAGGGCTGCGCGGCCATTTGTGCGTTGTCCATCTGCAGCAACTCGTGGCCGTCGGGCGTGGCGCGTTTGACGGCTTCGATGGCGATGAAGCCGCTGGCGCCGGGCCGGTTGTCGACGATGACCGGCTGGCCCCAGCGTTTGCTCAGGCGGTCGGCCACCAGGCGCAGCGCGACCTCGGGGCCGCTGCCGGCGGGGAAGGGCGTGACCACCCGCACGGGTTTGGTCGGGAAGTCCTGCGCGTGCGCGGACATGGTCATTGCGGCCAGCATGGCTGTGGCCAGAAGCGCGGGTAGGCGATGGGTCATGGTGTGTCTCCTGAAGGGTGAAAGTGAGCGGTCTTGGTGCCGCCTGGCGGTTGAGTGGAATGCAAGTCCGCGGTGGTTGACACAGGCCCTATGCCGCCAAGGCCGCCGCTGCCGTAACCGAGCCGTGGCGCTGGAAGAGCCGCTGCAGCGCGCCAACGTCATCAGCCCCGCCAGCACGGCCCAGGTAGGCCAGCACGTAGCGGTCGGGGCGCAACATCAGGGCATTCGCGCCCGCACTGCGGATGCTGCTTTCCAGCCCGCCGTCCACATCGCGCACGACGGCGTCCAAGCCAGGTTCGGGCTGCAGAAAGTCGTCCTGCCGCGCCACCACCCGCACGCGGCGGCAAGTGACGGGCAGGCCCGCAGGCGGCGCCGCGCCGGCCAGGCCCAGCCAGGCGAAGTCGCGGCCCAGCACCTCGTCGAGCAGCACCTGGCTGCCTCCGGGCAGTTCCACCCTGGGCTGCGGCAGCAGTTGCCCGGCCGACACCATCGCGCCCGCGTCATGGCCCTTCACGAAGAAGCCTTCGTGGAAACGCGGCTTGGGTTTGAACTTGAGCTGCAGCACGTAGTCGCGCACCGGGCGGTACAGGCTGCACAGCTTCAGCGCGCCCTGCGTCAGCATCGCCGACAGCACCGATTTCGGCTGCATGAAGCTGCCGATGCGCACCGCCATTTCTATGAGCGACCAGGCATGTGGCTTGCGCTCCTGCGCATAGGTGGCCAGCAGATCGGGCCCCATGTCACCGCGCACCACGGCGGCCAGTTTCCAGGCCAGGTTGGCCGCATCACGCACGCCGCTGTTCATGCCCTGGCCGGCGAATGGCGGCGTGAGATGGGCCGCGTCGCCGGCCAGGAACACACGGCCCGACTGCCAGCTTTCGGCCACCCGCGCATGGAACGCATAGACCACCTTGCGCGTGATGGCCAGCTCGGCGTCGGCCGGGTTGCGTTCACGGATCCAGCGGCGCAGTTGGGCTTCGTCGAGCACCTGTTCCGGGTCTTCGCCGGGGTGCAGCATGAACTCGTAGCGCAGCGTGCCTTCGGGGCCGGGCAGGCGGATCGCGGGCCGCGCCGGGTCGCAGTAGGTGCGGGTGTGGCGGAAGGCGGTGTTGCGTTCCAGCAGGTCAACGATCAGCCATTTTTCGTCGTAGGTGCTGCCCGTGAGCTGGATGCCCAACTGCTCGCGCACACCGCTGCGCCCACCGTCGCAGGCCACCAGCCAGTCGCAGCTGATGGCTGCGGGTTGGCCTGCCTGGCGCAGCTGCAGCTGCAACCGTGCGCCGTCGTCCCTGAACGCGGCCAGTTCGGTGCCGAACCAGATGCCGGCTTGGTCGAATCGCTCCAAGCCGTCGCGCAGTTGGCCCACCAGCACCTGCTGGCGAAACGCATTCCGCTTGGGAAACCCATGCTCCAGGCTGTGGGGCTCGATGCGCGCGAACTCGCGGTTGCGCCACGAGTAGTAGTGCACGCCATAACCCAGCACCACCTGCGGCAGCACCGTGTCGATGAGGCCGGTGGCCTGCACCGTGCGCAGGCTTTCGTCGTCGATGGTGACGGCGCGCGGTTCACCCACGGTGCTGGTGTTGCGCTCGATGACCAGCGTCTTAACGCCTTGCAGCGCCAGCAGGTTGGCCAGCACCAGGCCGGTGGGGCCGGCACCGACGATGACGACAGGAAAGTGTCTCTCGCCGGCCATGGGCGGCGGCGGCGGCAGCGACGACAGGGGCAGGGCGGCGTTCATGGGGTCTCCGTCTTCTTGGTGGCGCGGGCGTGTTCGCGTTGGTCCTGCAGCCGGCCTTCGATGCGGCCGGCCGCGCTTTGCAGGCGGGCCAGCGTGGTCTTGCGCAAGGCGGCGCCGAGCTGGGCGGCCGGCATCACCACGCTCAGGCTGCCGAGCAGATGCTCGCCGTCGCGCAGCGGCACGGCGAAGCCCACGGCGTCGGGGTCGACCTCGCCTTCGGTCACGCAGTAGCCCGTCTGGCGCAACGCGGCAAGCACCTGCGTGAGCTGGCTGAAGTCATCGGGCAGGCCGGCCGCCACCAGCGCGGCGCGCTCGGCCGTCCACAGCTGCTTGAGCTGGTTCGGCGGCAGGTTGGCCAGGATGATCTTCGACGTGGCGCCGCGGTACAGCGGCATGGCGCGGCCGCGTTCATAACTCACCGACAGCGCGGCATTGTGGCCGTTGACCTGGTGGATGCACATCACCTTGCTGCCATGGAATCGGCACAGCAGGATGGTGCCGCCGGTGTCATGGGCCAGCTTGGCCGGCAGCTCCTGCGCGGCTTCGAGCAGCGGGTCGGCCAGGCGGATCTGGCGGTCGAGTTCGACCACCATCGGCCCCAGCACATAACCCCGGTCGGCCACGCGTTCGAGCATGCCGGCGCGGGCCAGCTGGCCCAGGTCGCGGTAGACGCTGGCGCGCGAAACGCCCAGCTCGGTGATCAGCCATTCGGGCGTGATCACCGGCCGCTCCGGACGGAACAGCCCGAGGATGCGCAGCATGCGGTTGGTGCCTGACATGGTGAAAACTTTCGATGTCTTGTGCTGCGAATCAGCTGCGCAGGATGGCCTTGCCCCAGAGGTTCAGCGTGCGTTCCTCATGCGCCCATGTACCCGCCGGCCGGCCCGGCGCGCAGTGTTCGATCTCCGATGAAATCTCGGCCAGGTTGCCGTCGGGGTCGCGCACCATGAAGAACACGTCGTTGCCCGGCCCGTGCCGGCCGATGCCCCAGACGATGGGCACACGCAGCGCGGCCATGTGGTCGCCCCAGGTCTTCATGCTGGCCCAGTCCGGTGCTTCGAACGACTGGTGGTCGAAGCACGCCGCCGGCGCGAAGAACAACGCCAGCGCATGGTGCAGGCCGTCGCTGCGCAGGAAGCAGGCACGCAGCTGGCCTTCGGGGTCGCGCACCGCGTCCGACAGCACCAGCCCGACCTGCTCGGTGTAGAACGCCAGCATCTCGGCGATGTGCGGCGTGCGCAGCGCGAAGTGCTGCAGCGTGGCTGGCGGCAGGGTGACGTCGGTGTCCGTGGTGGCGGTCGTCGGTGCGGTGAACACGACGAGGTTGCCATCCGGGTCACGCAGCGCCACGGCCTCCGGCGCGCCGACCGTGGCCGGCAGCGGCTCTTGCTGCAGCGAGGCGGCGCGCGTCTTGAAGGCATCCCAGGCCGCCGCAGTGTGCAGGCCGAACTGCGCATGGCCGAGCTGGTTGGCCGGCCCGGTGGTCACCTGCACCTGGCGGCCCGCGCCGCGGCAGAGGTAGCCGCCTTCGACTGGCGTCAGCGCCATGCCGTAGGTGCCGCCGTAGAAGCGGGCCATGGCCAGCGGGTCGGGCGAGCGGAGGCTAATTTTTTGCAGAGAGGCTTGGAGTTCCATGGCGGCGACCTGGGTGGTGGGCAGTGCCGCGACTGTCGTTTCCGGGCTCCCGGGTGTCAATCCAGAGTCTCAGCAAGTGAGACTGGCGTGCCGATTCGCCCTCGCACCAGGGGTCAGCTACCCAGCATGCGCTGCGCGAAATCCTGTTCGCGGAACTGCGTCACCACGTGCTCCACGAACACCCGCGTGCGTGCCGGCAGCTGGCGCTTGCTCGGGTAATACAGCGACAGCGGACCACCGTCGGCCCACCAGCCCGGCAGTACGCGCACCAGACCGCCGCTGGTGAGCCAGGGCCGGGCAAACGGCATCGGCAGCAGTGCGATGCCCAGGCCCATCAGCGCCGCCTGGCACATCGCCTCGGGGTCGCTGAAGATCACGCGGGTGCGCATCTCGGCGGGCGCCTCGTCGCCGCGGCCGTTGCGCATCGCCCAGCTGCGCACGCGGCCGGTGGGCTGCGAGCGGCGCACGATGCCGTCGAACGCTGCCAGGTCGGTGGGATGGCCAGGCATGGGCTTGCCCGCCAGGTACGCCGGTGCCGCCGCGGCCACGATGTGGATGCGCGCCAGCTCGCGCGCCACCACGCCGGGCGACAGCTCGATGCCGCCGCCGATTGCCGCGTCGAACCCTTCGCCGATCAGGTCGACGGTGGCGTCAGACAGGCTGAGGTCGATCGAGACTTCGG
>JAQGMQ010000670.1 GCA_028292305.1 Rhodoferax sp. | reverse complement strand
GCCAGGCCAAGCGTGCTGCGCCGGCCGATGCGGTCGGCGATCGCGCCCGAGGCCATGATGCCCAGAATGAGGATGCCGCCGCCGATGATCTGCACGCCCAGCACTTCGTCGACCGAGCGGGTCCACTTCAACATGATCCATGACAGTGGGAAAACCGTCACAAGGTGAAACAGCGCGTAACTTGCTAACGATGCGAACGCACCGATGAACAGGTTCGCCTTCTGAGTGCGCAGCATTTCCCACACGCCCACAGGCTCGAGCTCACGCTCCTCCAGCAGCTTGGTGTATTCATTGGTCACCACCAGCCGCAGCCGCGCGAACAAGGCCACCACGTTGACCGCGAAGGCCACATAGAACGGATAACGCCAGCCCCAGTCGAGGAAGTCATCCGCACCCAGGCTCGAGTTCAGGTACAGGAACAGGCCGCTGGCCAGGATGAAACCGATCGGTGCACCCATCTGGCCCAGCATGGCGTACCAGCCACGCTTGGCCGCCGGCGCGTTCAACGCGAGCAGCGAAGGCAGGCCGTCCCACGAGCCGCCCAGCGCAATGCCCTGCACGAAACGAAACACCGACAGCAGCACGATCGAGGTGAAGCCCAGTGTGTTGTAGCCGGGCAAGAATGCCATGCCCGCCGTGGAAATACCCAGCAGGAACAAGGCGCCCGTCAACTTGACGCTGCGGCCGAAGCGCCGCTGGATGGCCATGAACAGCGCGTTGCCAAACGGCCGCGCGATGAATGCGAACGAGAAAATGACGAACGACCACAGCGACGCTTCCAGCCGTTCCTCGAACGGAAAGAACACCGTGGGGAACACCATCACCGAGGCGATGCCGTAGACGAAGAAGTCGAAATACTCGGAAGCCCGGCCGATGACCACACCGATGGCGATCTCGCCCGGTGCCACGGCGGCGTGGTCGGTGGTGACGTTTCGGACGTCGTGCTCCATCTCGGTGGGTTTGATCTTGGTGTGACTGGCGCTGGACATCATGCTTGCTCGTGATTCAGGTGTTGTGCCATAAAAAATTACACACCCTCAAGTCGCTCACTTCGTGTCGCTCTCCCCGCCTTGCAGGGGGCGATACCGGCGGCCTGGCAAAGCCGGTTCCGCGGTATCTCTGGAAGGGGCAATGCGGGGGAGATTGCAGTTCTGATCAACTTGGTGGGGAATTGCGTTGTGCGATATTAACGCCCTGGAGTCGCATGGGGTGTGGAAATGGCGCCATAGGACAAAACGTCCAATGCCCGGCGCGGGCGGACCGGCGTAGATTCTGCACCTGCGCGAACCCGTGGCGCCCTGGGTATTTCCCCTCTACTCCCGACCAACTGCATAAACCATTGTCTGGCATGCCCAATCTTCAGAAACTCCGTGCCCTGCCGCTGGTGATCGCCGCCGGCCTGCTGTCGGGTTGCAACAGCATGGTGCTGATGTCACCGTCCGGCGACGTCGCCAGCCAGCAACGCGACCTGATCATCTATTCCACGGTGCTGATGCTGCTGATCATCATCCCGGTGATCGCGCTGACCTTCGTCTTCGCCTGGCGTTACCGCGCGTCGAACAAATCCGCCGACTACGCCCCCGAGTGGGACCATTCCACCCAGCTCGAGCTCATCATCTGGGCCGCGCCATTGTTGATCATCATCGCGCTCGGCGCCTTGACGTGGATCAGCACCCACACACTCGACCCGTACCGTCCGCTGGGTCGGCTGGACGCGAAGCGCCCGATTCCCGCGTCCACGCAGCCGCTGGTGGTGGAAGTGGTGGCGCTCGACTGGAAATGGCTGTTCTTCTACCCCGAGCTGGACATCGCCACGGTAAACGAACTCGCCGCCCCGGTCGACCGCCCGATCACCTTCAAGATCACCGCGTCCTCGGTGATGAATTCCTTCTTCATCCCGGCGCTGGCCGGCCAGATCTACGCCATGCCGGGCATGGAAACCAAGCTGCACGCCGTGATCAACAAGCCGGGCGAGTTCGAAGGCTTTTCGGCCAATTACAGCGGTGCCGGGTTCTCGGGCATGCGCTTCAAGTTCCATGGCCTGTCGGGCGAAGACTTCGACAAATGGGTGGCCAAGGCCCATGCCGAGAAGACGGAACTCAACCGCGCCGCCTACCTGGCCCTCGAAAAGCCGAGCGAGAACGCCCCGGTGATGCGCTTCGGCGCAGTGGAGCCCGGCCTGTACGACGCCGTGCTCAACCGCTGCGTGGAAACCAACCGCATGTGCATGAAGGACATGATGGCCATCGACGCCAGTGGCGGCCAGGGCAAGGTGGGCGCGTACAACGTGGCCACGCTCGACGCGGCCACCCGGGCGCGCCTGGGCATGGAGCCCGCCGCCAGCAGCGTGCCCGGCAAGAATTACGTCGGCGCGATGTGCACCGCCGCCAACCCCGAAGGCGTGCCAGGCTAAGCCCCGCATGCATTCCAGCGCCCGTTCAAGCCCTGTTACCCGCAGCGCCGTTCCCTTGTTGAAAACCAGAAACGTTTGAAGATGTCAGAACACCTCGACCTCACGAAGCTCATCTTCGGCCGCCTCTCCTGGGAGGCCATTCCGTTCCATGAACCGATCCTGCTGTTCACCTTCATCGGTGTGCTGCTGGGCGGCGTGGCGCTGGTGGGTGCGCTCACCTATTTCCGCGTCTGGGGCTACCTGTGGCGCGAGTGGTTCACCAGCATCGACCACAAGAAGATCGGCATCATGTACATGATCCTCGGGATCATCATGCTGCTGCGCGGCTTCTCGGACGCGATCATGATGCGCGCCCAGCAGGCGATGTCCTTCGGCGACAACATGGGCTTCCTGCCGCCGCACCACTACGACCAGGTGTTCACCGCGCACGGCGTGATCATGATTTTCTTCGTGGCCATGCCTTTCGTCACCGGCCTTATGAACTTCGCGATTCCGCTGCAGATCGGCGCCCGCGACGTGGCGTTTCCGTTCCTCAACAACTTCAGCTTCTGGATGACCACCGCCGGCGCCGTGCTGGTGATGGCCTCGCTGTTCGTCGGCGAATTCGCCCGCACCGGCTGGCTGGCGTATCCGCCGTTGTCCAACATCGCCTACAGCCCCGACGTGGGGGTCGACTACTACATCTGGTCGCTGCAGATCGCGGGGGTGGGCACGCTGCTCTCGGGCATCAACCTGATCGCGACCATCGTCAAGATGCGCGCACCCGGCATGGGCCTGATGCAGATGCCCGTGTTCGTGTGGACCTCGCTCTGCACCAACGTGCTGATCGTGGCTGCCTTCCCGGTGCTGACCGGCGTGCTGGCCCTGCTGTCGCTCGACCGCTACGTGGGCACCAACTTCTTCACCAACGACTTCGGCGGCAACGCCATGATGTACGTGAACCTGATCTGGATCTGGGGCCACCCCGAGGTCTACATCCTGGTGCTGCCGGTGTTCGGCATCTTCTCGGAAATCGTCTCCACCTTCTCGGGCAAGCGCCTGTTCGGTTATGCGTCCATGGTGTATGCCACGGTGGTGATCACCATCCTGTCGTACCTGGTGTGGCTGCACCACTTCTTCACCATGGGTTCGGGGGCGAGCGTGAACTCGTTCTTCGGCATCACCACCATGATCATCTCGATCCCGACCGGGGCCAAGATCTTCAACTGGCTGTTTACCATGTACCGCGGGCGCATCCGCTTCGAGCTGCCGATGATGTGGGCGATCTCGTTCATGATCACCTTCGTCATCGGCGGCATGACCGGCGTGCTGCTGGCG
>JAQGMQ010000395.1 GCA_028292305.1 Rhodoferax sp. | reverse complement strand
CCACGACCGCCATGACCGCCATGACCTCGACCGACCAACACCTGATCGAACACACCACCGGCAGCGAGGAGCTGCTGAAGGGCCGCTTCCTGCATGCATTTCGCGACACGGTGCGCCTGCCCGACGGCAGCAGCGCCACGCGTGAATTCGTCAAACACCCCGGCGCCGTGATGGTGGTGCCGCTGCTGGACGACGGCCGCGTGGTGCTCGAGCGCCAGTACCGGTATCCGCTGCAGAAGGTGATGATCGAGTTCCCGGCCGGCAAGCTCGACCCGGGTGAAGACACCTGGGCCTGCGCGCAGCGCGAGCTGCTCGAAGAAACCGGCTACACCGCCCGCGAATGGTCGCGTGCCGGTGTGCTGCACCCGGTGCTGTCGTACTCCACCGAGTTCATCGAAGTCTGGTTCGCGCGCGGCTTGTCGCTGGGCCAGCGCCAGCTCGACGCCGGCGAGTTTCTCGATGTGTTCAGCGCCACGCCGGCGGAGCTGCTGGCCTGGTGCTTCGACGGCAGCGTGACCGACAGCAAGACCTTGTCCGGCATGTTGTGGCTGCAGAACTTCCTGTCCGGCGCATGGGCATTGGCATGGAAACCGGTAGACGCGGTGGCGGCTGCCGGATAATTCGCCCACCATGAAAGTTCTAGATCTTCAATGCGGCCACCAGCACACTTTCGAGGGGTGGTTCGGTTCGGAAGAAGATTTCCAGAGCCAGCTGGCCCGAAGCCTGGTGGAATGTCCCGTCTGCGGCGACACCGGCATCCTCAAGCGCCTCAGTGCACCGCGCCTGAACTTCGGTGCGACCCAGGCGTCGGCTGAAGCCGCAGCGTCATCGGGCGGCTCGGGAACTTCGGGTGGCTCGGGCAGTGCTGTCGCCGTAACGCCGGCCCCGAATCAGGCCCAGCAGGCCGCTTATATGAAAGCCGTGCGCCACATCCTCGCCAACACCGAAGACGTGGGCAGCCAGTTCGCCGAAGAAGCCCGCAAGATCCACTACGGCGAAGCCGACGAACGCAACATCCGCGGCCAGGCCTCAGCCGAAGAAACCGCGGAATTGCTGGACGAGGGCATCGCCGTGATGCCCCTCGCCATCCCCAAGGCCCTGAAAGGGCCTTTGCAGTAACCGGTTCAGGGGTACAGGCCGCGCAGTTCGCGGGTGTGAAGGATGCGTTTGCAGGCGACGATGAAAGTCGCCGTGCGCAGGCTCACCTGGTTGTCCTGCGCCACCTGCCAGACGGCGGCGAACGCGTCCTTCATGATGCGCACCAGGCGTTTGTTGATCTCTTCCTCGTCCCAGAAGAAGCTCGAGAAATCCTGCACCCATTCGAAATAACTCACGGTGACACCGCCGGCATTGGCGATCACGTCGGGCAACACCAGCACGTTGCGTTCATGCAGGATGTCGTCCGCGGCCGGTGTGGTGGGGCCGTTGGCGCCTTCGATGACCATGCGGGCGGTGATGCGGCCGGCATTGGTGGCGGTGATCTGCTGCTCGAGCGCAGCCGGGATCAGGATGTCGCAAGGCACGTCCCAGAAGGCGTCGTTGGCGATGACTTCGGCACCGGCGAAACCACCCACGCTGCCGGTGGCCTGCACGTGTTTCAGCAGGGCCGGCACGTCGAAGCCGGCCTCTTTGTAGATGGTGCCGCCATGGTCCTGCACGGCGACGATCCTTGCGCCGGCTTCGGCGAACAGTTTGCCCGCCACGCCGCCCACATTGCCGAAGCCCTGCACCGCCACGCGCGCACCGGCGATCTCCAGGCCGATGTGTTGGGCCGCTTCGGCGCCCACGGTGTACACGCCGCGGCCGGTGGCTTCGCGGCGGCCGAGCGAGCCGCCCAGGTCGACGGGCTTGCCGGTGACCACGCCCGTGGCGGTCGAGCCCTGGTTCATGGAATAGGTGTCCATCATCCAGGCCATGATCTGCTCGTTGGTATTCACGTCGGGCGCCGGAATGTCCTTGTTCGGGCCGATGATGATGCCGATCTCGCTGGTGTAGCGGCGCGTCATGCGCTCGAGTTCACCGCGCGACAGCGTCTTCGGGTCGACGCGGATGCCGCCCTTGGCGCCGCCGTAGGGCACGTTCACGGCCGCGTTCTTGATCGACATCCAGGCCGACAGCGCCATCACTTCGGACAGGGTGACGTCCTGGTGGAAACGCACGCCGCCCTTGCCCGGGCCGCGCGAGGTGTTGTGCTGCACGCGGTAGCCTTCGAAATGGGCGATGGAGCCGTCGTCGAGGTGGATGGGCACGTCGACCACCAGGATGCGCTTCGGGCGCTTCAGCGTTTCGACCCAGCGCGCCAGGTCGCCGAGGTAAGGTTCGACGCGGTCGACCTGCTGCAGGAAGATGCCCCAGGGGCCGAGGTGGTCGGCCTGCAGGTACGACGGCAACGAATGCACGGTGGGGGCCTTGGTGGCGGCCGCGGGGGAAGATGCTTGTGGCATGGGAATCCTTGGGTGGCGTTGAGGCCGCAAGCTTAGGCCGGCGGCCGCGCGCTGTCCAAGGCCGGCTTTGAACTGGCTTATGCACAAAAGGCATGGCTGGCCTGCAGGCCACGCCCAGCTTGGTTTCCGCGTCAGTTGGCCGGCGCCGTGGGTGACCCGCCGGGTGCTGCTTGCGGCGTTCCCGCTTCGGGTTCGTCGGTCGATTCGGCCGGATTCTGCTTCAGCAAACGGCCCGCCTGCACCCGGAGCGGTGTCAGCAGCTCGCCGATCAACGCCAGCTGACTTTGCACCAGGCGCAGCGCAAGCGGCGCGTCGGCCGGCGTGGCCTCGAGCGCGGCGATCAGCTGGGCCTCGGCCACATGCGCGCGGTCCACCGGCTCGCGCCGGGCCAGGCTTTGCGCCAGGTGGTCAAGCACGTCGGCCACGTGCGCCGCAGCGTGCTGCGTGGGCGCGTCGCCGCCTTCGGCCGACAGGGTTTCGCGGTGCGCGCCCAGGCCCGAGAGGTAGTTCAGCAGGGTGTGCGACAGCAGCAGGAAGCGCAGCCCGCCGTCGCCCTGGCCCTGCACGAAGCCGGGCTCCTGGAACATGCTGGTCAGTGCGGTCGACAGGGCCGCGTCGGCATTGTGGGCGTTGCGGCGCGCCGTGCGGTAGGCCAGGTCGTCCTGTTTGCCGCTCTGGTATTGCGCCATGATTTCGCGCAGGTATTTGGCACAGGCGGCCATGGTGCGGCCGGCCACCTCGTGCATGCGCCGGCCCTGCCAGTCGGGCAGGATCAAAAACACCGCCAGCCCGGCGATCAGGCTGCCCAGGATGGTGTCGACCATGCGTGGCACGATCAGGCCGTAGCCGTCGCCGATCTGGTTGAAGCACAGCAGCACCACCAGCGTCATCGCGCCCGTGGCCAGGGCATAACGCCGCGTGCGGCTGCTGAAGAACACCACGCCGGCCGCCACGGCGAACATCGACTGCAGCAGCAGGCTCGGGAACAAACCGAACACGACCCAGCCCGCCACCAGGCCCAGCATCGTGCCCGTCACGCGCTGGACCATGCGCTTGCGCGTGGCGCCGAAACTTTGCTGGCAGACGAACAGCGTGGTCAGCAGAATCCAGTAACCCTGTCGCGCATGGAGCCAGTGCAGCAGGCTGTAGCCGATGGCCAGCGCCACGCTCAGCCGCACCGCGTGGCGGAACAGCGGCGTCGACGGCGCCAGCTGCAGCCGCACCCGTTCCACGGCTTCGCGCAGCGATTGCGGCGAGCGGTCGAGCAGGCTGTGGTCCTGCTTTTCGTCCTGCAGCTCGGCGCGGCTGGCGTTGGCCATGCGCGCCTCCAGGGTGCCGAGGTTGCGGGTCAGCGCCGCCAGCGAGCCGAGCAGGCGTTGCCGGTGCGGCTCCTGTTGCTGCGCTTGCGCTTCCAGGTAGGCCAGCGCCGCCTGCAGATCCTTCAGCGCCTGGCCGCTGGCCGGGCCCAGGTCGAGCGGCTGGCGCAGCAGGATCGCCTGCGCCATGTTGGCGCAGGCCACGCCCTGCAGCCGCAGCAGGCGCTGGCAGCGGAACAACACGTCGCTGTGGAAAAACGCCTCGGCCAGTTCGCTGTAGGGCGAGTGCGACGACGAGGCGCGTTCATGCACGTCCTGGGCTATGAAATACAGCCGCAGGTAGAACTGCATGCGCTGGCTCGGGCTCGACTCCATGCGGCTCAGAATGCTTTCCTTGGCGGTGTTCAGCGCCTTCACCACGTCGCCGTTGCGCTGCGCCAGCGCCAGCCGCTTCACCTCCTGGTCGATGCCGCGCACCGGCTCGAACAAGGTGGCCTTGAGCCGCAGGTAACCGCCCAGCGCGCGAAACAACACGGCCAGGTTCTGTTGCACCGGCTGGTGCCTGAACAGGGCTGTCCACAACACCGACAGCAGCCCGTACCAGGCGGCGCCGGTGAGCAACAGCACCGGCTCGAGCCAGAACACCTGGCCCGAACCACCGCGCTGGTCCATGCCGATGGTGGTGTAGATCGACAGGATCAACGTGCCGTAGGCAATGGCCTGGTAACGCGGGCTGATGGCGCCCAGCATCGTCAGGCAGAAGGTGGCGGCCACCATGCCGATGAAGAACGCCCACGGGTGCGGAAACAGCGACTGCACGGCAAACGCCGCCGCGGCAAAACACAGCAGCGTGACCAGCAGCGCGCGCAGGCGGCCGCGCCAGTTGTCGTCGGTCTCGGCCAGGGCGCTGGCGATGGTGCCGAGGAACAAGGGCATCACCAGCGCCATCTCGTTGGCGACCCAGCACACGGCCATGCTGGTGCTCAGCGCGATGAAGATGCGCAGGCTGTAGGGAAAGGTGTCCAGCGCCCAGAGGCGACGCAGGAAGGTGGGCAGGGCGAACAGGGACATCGGAGACGGCAGAACAGTAATGCGAGCAGTATGGCGTGTCCTGCAAGGGCCGTACCCGTTGCCATCAATGGCGCACGCGAATGCCGCGCGTCGCTATCGATTCAGAAGCGCCGACTTGACTGCTGCACTGGGCAAGGGCCCACCCCGCATCTGAAATAGGGCGGCCCCTCTAGCCGTTCACCAGCCATTGACTACGCGGTGAACTGCAGCGCCGCCAGCTTGGCGTACACGCCGCGTGCCGCCACCAGCGCGTCGTGCGTGCCTTGCTCGACGATGCGGCCGTGGTCCAGCACCACGATGCGGTCGGCTTGCTGCACCGTGGCCAGCCGGTGCGCGATCACCAGCGTCGTGCGGCCCTGCATGGCCGATTCGAGCGCGGCCTGCACCATGCGTTCGCTTTCGGCGTCCAACGCGCTGGTGGCCTCGTCCAGCAGCAGCAAGGGGGCGTTCTTGAGCATGGCCCGGGCGATGGCGATGCGCTGGCGCTGGCCGCCGCTGAGGCGCACGCCGCGCTCGCCGAGAAAGGTGTCGTAACCCTCGGGCAGGGCGCGGATGAAGCCATCGGCGAATGCGGCCGCGGCGGCGGCATGCACCTCGGCGTCGCTGGCCTCGGGCTTGCCGTAGCGGATGTTTTCCAGCGCGCTGGTCGAGAAGATGACCGCATCCTGCGGCACGATGCCTATGCGCTGGCGCAGGTCTTCAAGCGCCATGTCGCGCGTCGCCACACCGTCGAGCTCGATCTGCCCGACAACGGGATCATAAAAGCGAAGCAGCAACTGGAAGATGGTGCTTTTGCCCGCACCGCTGGGGCCCACGATGGCGACTGTCTCGCCGGGTTTGACTTGAAGCGAGAAGTCCGTCAATGCAGCCAGCGTCGGCCG
>JAQGMQ010000381.1 GCA_028292305.1 Rhodoferax sp. | reverse complement strand
CATCTGCGCCTCGATCACCACCACCTCGATGACCCGCACCAAGCTGGCGGCCGGTGAACAGTTCGACCACCCCTGGCTGCTGGACGGCCACGGTCGCCCCACGCGCGACCCGGCCGTGCTGGAGCACAGCGAGCCCCGCGGTTCGCTGCAGCTCATCGGCGGGCAGGAATACGGCCACAAGGGCTTCGGCCTGGCGCTGATGATCGAGGCGCTGTCACAAGGCCTGTCGGGCCACGGCCGCGCCGACGCGCCCGCGCGCTGGGGCGGCAACGTGTTCCTGCAACTGCTCGACCCCGCCTTCTTCGCCGGCGCCGAAGCGTTCGAAACCCAGACCGCCCACTTCGCGCAGCAGTGCCGCGACAGCGCACCCATCAGGCCCGGCCAACCCGTACGCATCCCCGGGGACCAGGTGGCGCGGCACATCGCCAGCGCCGAAGCCGAAGGCGTGGCCTACGACGCCGCAACGTGGTCGGCGATCGCGGCCTGCGCCGGAAAGCTGGGCGTGGCCTTGCCCGCCGAAGCGCTGCGCTAGGATCACAGCCCGTTCACACCCGCGCCACGCGGCGCGCGCCCATGTTCCAGCTCACCCAGATCCGCTGCTTCGTCGTGGTGGCCAACGAACTGCACTTCGGCCGCGCGGCGGTGCGGCTGCACATGACGCAGCCGCCGCTGAGCCGGCAGATCCAGCAACTCGAAGCCGCGCTCGGCGTGTTGCTGCTGGAACGCACGCAGCGCAACGTGCGCCTCACACCCGCGGGCCAGGCGTTTTTGCCTGAAGCCGAATACCTGCTGCAGGTGAGCCAGTCGGCCGCTTCCGTGGCGCGCAACGCGGCACAGGGCGAGGCCGGCACGGTGGCGCTGGGTTATGTGCCCGGCGCCAGCTTCATGCCGCGCATGGTGGCCGCCGCCAACGCGCAGCTGCCGGGCCTGAACATCGTGCTGCGCGACCTGAGCACCACCGAGCAGTTCGAGGCCCTGCGTTCGGGCCGGCTCGACGTCGGCATCACCCGCACGCCCGCCGACCACACCGACCTGCGCAGCGCCAGCGTGCTGCGCGAGCCCTTCGTGGCCGCGCTGCCGGCCAGCCACCCGCTCGCCGCCAAGAGGCGCCTGGCCATCACCGACCTGCACCGCCAGGACCTGATCACCTACGAGCCCGGCCAGAGCGGCAGCATGTACGAGCTGCTGAGCGCCGCCTTTCATGCCGCTGGCGTCGCGCCGCGCTACGTGCAGCACGTGCGCCAGACCTACAGCCTGATGGGCCTGGTGGCCAACGGCATCGGCATGGCGCTGATCCAGGAATCCGCCGCGCGCCTGCGCATGCCCGGCGTGGTGGTGCGCGCCGTCGCACTGCCGGCCACGGCCGTGTCGGAGCTGCACCTGGCCTGGCGCGCGGCCGATGCCTCGGCCAACCCGGCGGTGGAGCGCTTTCGCGACGTGGTGCTGGCCGAAGCGGCACGCGTGGCGCCTTCTGAAGGCGCGGCCCCTCGGCCCGCCCGATCGCGGCCGCCACGCTGAACGCGTTTTTACGGCACGCGGCCACCGTGCCACGCCGGCCGGCTATCCTCGCCCCATGTACGCCCCCTTCTTCGGCCTGAGCCAGGACCCGTTTTCGATCGCCCCCGACCCGCGCTACCTGTTCATGAGCGAACGCCACCGCGAGGCGCTGGCCCACCTGCTGTACGGCCTGGGCGGCGGTGGCGGCTTCGTGCTGCTCACCGGCGACATCGGCACCGGCAAGACCACGGTGTGCCGCTGCTTCCTGGAGCAGATTCCGGCCGACTGCAACGTGGCCTACATCTTCAACCCCAAGCTCACGGTGGGCGAGCTGCTGCAGTCGGTCTGCGACGAATTCGGCGTGGCCCATGGCCACAGCGGCCCGGGCGTGGAAACGGCCAAGGACTGCATCGACCCGCTGAACGCCTTTTTGCTGCGCACCCACGCGGCCGGCCAGCACAACGTGCTGATCATCGACGAGGCGCAGAACCTGTCGGCCGACGTGCTGGAGCAGTTGCGCCTGCTGACCAACCTGGAGACCAACGAAAGAAAGCTGCTGCAGATCATCCTGATCGGCCAGCCCGAGCTGCGCAGCATGCTGGCCCGGCCCGAACTGGAGCAATTGGCCCAACGCGTGATCGCACGTTTTCATCTGGACGCGCTGACCGCCGCCGAGACCGAGCACTACATCGCGCACCGCCTGGCCATCGGCGGCCGGCACGGCGCGCTGCCGTTCGACCGCCCGGCGCTGCAGCTGATCCACCGCCTGAGCCACGGCGTGCCGCGCCGCATCAATCTGCTGTGCGGCCGTGCGCTGCTGGGCGCCTATGCCACGGGCCAATCCGTCGCGGGCCGCGACATCGTGGCCAAGGCGGCCACGGAGGTGTTCGGCGAGGCGCCGCCGCCCGAGGCCCGACCGGGCCGCGTGCTTGTGGCCGGGCTCGGCGTGCTGGCGGGCGCCGCGCTGCTGGCCGGCTTGGGCTGGGCCACGGGCGTCAAACTGCCGTGGTCTTCCCCTGCGCCGGGCGCCGCCGCGGTGGCACCCACGGGGTCGGCCAGCACCGCCCGGCCCGCCGCGCCTTCGACGTTGTCCAGCCCCTCGGCTCCGCAGCCCGCCGCCGACATCGGCGCCGTGCTGGCCGCGCTCCCGCGCAGCGAAGACGCCGCCTGGCGCAGCCTGCTGCCCGCGTGGAAACTCTCGGCAGAGTCCATCGGCGACGCCGACACCTGCGCCGCCTTGCCAGCCCAGGGCCTGCAATGCTTTCGCGGCAACCGCACCAGCCTGGCGCTGATCCGCCAGCTTGACCGGCCTGCGCTGCTGACCTTGACCGACGCGCAAGGCCGCCCCACCTATGCGTTGCTGACCGGCCTCACCGCGCAGGAAGCCATCGTGTCCGTCAACGGCGGCGCACAGCGCCTGCCACTGGCCACGCTCGCGTTGTGGTGGCGCGGCGACTACGCCACCCTGTGGCGCCAACCACCGCTGGCCGCGGCGGCCAAGACCGACAAAGCCCGCACGGCCGCCACGGCCCAATGGGTCGAAGGCCGCCTGGCCAGCCTGCCGGGCGCAGCCCTCGCTGCCAGCGGTGCGCCGGCCGACAACAGCCTGCGCTCACGCATCTACCGCTTCCAGCTGGCCCAGGGCCTGACACCCGACGGCCAGGCCGGCCCCATCACGCTGATGCTGCTGAACCACGCCACCGGTGTGGACGAGCCGCATTTGCAAAATTGAATCCAGCGCCCCATGTCCTACAACCTCGAAGCCTTGAAACGCGCCGACGCCGAACGTGAACGCGGCGCCGTGCCCACGCTGCGCAGCCATGGCACACCAGCCGCCACAGTGACCACAGGCCGACCCGCCGGCCGTTTGTGGATCGCCGCTCTGGCGGCCGTGGTGGTGGTGCTGCTGGCCGCGCTGGCGTGGACGCTGCTGCGCCAGCCCGCGCCCTTGGCGGTGGTCGCCCAGGTCCCGGCAGTGGTGCCCGCCCCGGTCATCGCCGTACCGCCCACCCCCGCCGAGCCGCCACGCGCAGCGACCACCGCCCCGC
>JAQGMQ010000667.1 GCA_028292305.1 Rhodoferax sp. | reverse complement strand
CTTGCAGGCACCAGAGCGTTGCCGCGATGGCGCTCACGATGACGGCAATGGCGCCCGCGGTCGCGGCAGATGCCGGCGAGGCTGCGGCGTCGGGCGCTTCAACCAGCCTGGACGCCGCCGCCGAGGTGTGTGTCCTGCGCAGTGCGAGACCGCCGATGAGCACGCTCACGAAGAATACGAACAGGGCATTGACCTTCATGCCGAGCGGGGAGGCCAGCGAGACGATGAACAGCAGCGTGTTCGCCACGAAAAACCCGGCCAGCATGTCGAAGGGCAGCTTGAAGTCGATCAGCACCCAATGCCGTATGGCCCGCCTGAAGGCCTGGCCGTAGACGAGGCAGGTGAAGCTCAGGCCGGCGAAGAAAGCCAGCGATTGCGCCGACAGGCCGCCCGTGGACAGGAAATGGTTGACGCAGAAAAACAGGAAAAACGCAGCGATGCCGGCGGTGTTCGCCAACAGCAGCACCCGCTGGGCCGGCAAGCCGGCATGTTCGACCCGCGGTTCCAGCTGCGATGGTTTAGCGATGGTCGACATTGATTTTTTCCTCTAAGGGCTTCTTCTTGAAGATCAGGTATTTTTGAATCACGTACGACAGCAGGACGTTGATCGGCGTGGCAATGGCGCCGGCCGCATATTCCGAAAAGCCAAGTCCGATGAACTTGCCAATGATGTAGGTGTTCGAAAAGTAGATCAGCGTCCAGCAAGCCAGGTAGCGAAAAATCAGCGAGTTGTCGGAGTTCTTGAAAACCAGCACGCCCTGCGTCTTGAAGCTGAAAGCAATGCCGACCAGCAAGGCCAGCAAATTGGCCAGCTTGTATTCGAAGCCGAGCAGCAGGAACAGCACATAGAGCAAATAACCGACCGAGGTGTTGAGCACGCCCACCACCACGTAACGCACCAACAGGTGGCGGTCGAAGAACGACTTCAGGCCTGATGCAATAGTCATCTCAACGCCCTATGGCCGAACGGGGTGGCACTTGGGTTGGCATCGTCGTCATGCCGCAAACAGATACCGGTACATCACCCAGCGGATCACGGTGTTGACCCGCGCCCGCACATTGCCGATGGCGCAGTCCAGCGCCGTGAGGCCGTAACGCGCATCGGCACGGAAGGCATTCGCCATGCCGACGAAATCGAGGTGCTGCTTCTTCCCGATCGCCACGCTCCACGAGCCGGCCTTGATGCAGAACGCCGAGTCGTTTTGCGCGGTGTAGAAGCCGCTGCCGTGGGCCAGCGCGCGAAACCAGTAGTTCATGTCGATCACGTACGGGTAGGTGGCGTCGTAGGGGCCGAGCACATCGACGAGTTTCTTGCGCAGCAGGCCACTGCCGGGCTCACCGATCAGGTTGCCGCCGGAACGCACGCAACGCTTGACCAGCTCGCTGCCCGAGATCACGCCAGCGGGAATGTTCAGGCCACGTTCCATCAGCACGCGGTTGTCAGGCCGCATGATCTTGCGGGCGCCGAACACCAGCGCGATTTTCTCGTCGGTGTCGGCTTCGAACACCTGGACCTGGTTGGCGATGCAGTCGGGCGACAGCAGGTCGTCATGCGGGAGCAGCTTGAAATACTTTCCTTTGGCCAACGCCAGGCAGCGGTTCCAGTTGCCCTGCGGCCCGAGATTGGCGGCGTTGCGCAGGTAGGTGATGCGTGGGTCGTTGAACTTGCCGACCTCGGCCGCGGTGGTGTCGGGCGAGTTGTCGTCGAGCACGATGATTTCAAGATTCGCGTAGGTTTGTGACACCACGGACTCGATGGTGGTGCCGATGAATTCCGCGCCGCGGTAGGTCGGGATGCAGATGGAGACGAGCGGTTGGTTCATGGGTTGTTTGGGCCTGTCTGAGCCCCGGGCAATTTCAACATGCGTTGTTCTTCACCCAGAAGTTGCGCGATGCCGACCAGCAACGGCGTACGCGCCGGAACGGTGCCGCCGGGATGGATCGATGACCTGAACTGGATGCGCTTGGCATACAGGGCCGACAACCGGTTGGCACTGGTGATGACCCGCGGATTGCGCTTGGCGATCTTGCGGAAGATGCCGATGATTTCCGCGATGGTGGTCGGGTGTTCGGAGGCGATCAACTTCATGGTGACGCCCGGCGTGCCCACGGAGGCCAGTGCGCCGTGGACCATGTCCTGCGCCACGTCGGCTACCGCGATGTAGTCGCGGATGGTGTCGTAGGGCACGTAGATGTGCACCGGCTCGCGGCGGATCACGCAGCGAGCGATGTGGGTCAGCAGGCCTTGCGACTTCTTGCTCGTCTGGCCCCCGCCGTAGATGGTGGAGATGCGCGCCAGGAACACATGCAGCTTGCCGAGTTCTCCGGCCAGCGCGGTCAGCATGGCCTCGTGGCGCATCTTCTCTGCCGCATACGGCGTGGTCGGCGCGGCAGGCGTGTCTTCGGTGATGACGAAGGCTTTCGAGCCCGCATAGATCGCGCCGGCCGAACTGGCCAGCGTGATGCAGCCAGGCCTGGCGCACAACACCGGCGAGTTGCGGATGGCATCCAGCAGCAGGGCCAGTGTCTTGGTTTCCTGCGCCATGGTCTCAGCCGAGCTCGCAAACGTACCCACCCCGGCGGTCCAGAAAATGTGCCACTGCGCGGCCGCCGAAGCCTGTTCTGCAAACGCGCGGACGGCCTGTAGCAGTTGCTGCTTCAGTGTCGCTTCGGTGTTCCAGTGAAAGCGTTCGGCGGGGCTGAACGGCTGTGTGTATTCACCGAGCGCGCGGCCCAGGGCCTTGCCGAGCAAGCCCCCGCTGCCGATGACCCAGGCGACGATCATCTCACCGTGATCTCTCGCTTCGAGCGCGTGGGCTTGGTGCTCACCACGTACAGCGGTTTGCCCATCACGATGCCCATGGTGACGGCCAGGTATTCGGCGATCACGCCCAGTGCCATCAGGATGCTGCCCGAGAAGAACGATACGACGATGAGCAGCGACGCCCAGCCTTGCACGGGCACCTGGTTCTGGTATTTGCCATAGAGCGCATACACCGCGATGGCAAAGGCCAGCACCATCGAGAACAGACCGGTGATGGTGATCAGCCGCAACGGCCGCGTGCCGGTGGTCAGCACCAGGTTCCAGAAGTGGCCGAACAGTTTGAGGTACGAGTAGCCGGATGGCCGTCCGGTTTCCTCGCGCAGCTCGACGGCGCAGTGGCCGATGCGGCCCGTGACCCAGAACAGGCCCACGTCGAGGTAGACGCCACTGCCGCAGAAAGCCGCCAGCGTGCGCGCGATCTCGCCGTCCACCAGCCGGAAGCTGTTGAAGCGGCCGTTCGCATGGTTGCCCAGCAATCGGCTGCTGATGGCCTTGGCGGTGACGCTCATGAAGTTGCGCAGCCAGCCATGCGGCGGCGGGTTCAGCGGCTTGGCGTAGACCAGTTGCAACGACGACTGCAGGGCGGCGTCGAGCATGGCACCGATGTCGTTCGGGTTTTGCTGGCCGTCTTCGTCCATGGTGACGACCCAGTCGCCGGTGGCGCTGGCCATGCCCGCCAGGGTGGCCCCGTGCTGGCCGTAGTTGCGCGACAGCCAGACCGGACGCACGAACGCGTATTGCGCGCCGAGCGCTTCGATCGTCACGTCCGAGCGGTCGGGGCCGCAGTCATGCACCAGCAGCACTTCGCAGATGCGGTACTTCGCGCCGTCGGGCGTGGTGCGCTCCGCGGCCACGGTCGCGATCTCGGCCATCAGCGATGGCAGGCTCGTTTCACCCCGGTAGACAGGGATGACGATCGATACCAGCAGCGTGGGTGAGTTATCCCTGATCAATGCAGCGCCTTCTGTTTTCATACGCAAGATTCATGTCTCCGCCGCCTCGGGCGCGATGTCTGAATATAAAGGCAGCAGTCTCAAAGGCAGTGGACCTGCCTAGGCCGGTGACCCGGGGTTGACTTTGCTGCGGTGCAACATGCTAACCGAGTTTCCTGGCGTGTCGCAAGCTGCGGCGCCCGTTACAGGGCCGCATCAGGGTGCCGGTGACCCACGGCTTTGTTGCGATTCGTATCAGTTGTCGCCCTAGGCTTCGCGCCCGCTCTCCATCGGTGCCACCGCCACCAGCTGCTCCTGCATCAACTTCCGCGCATAACCAATGAACGCATGCGGCAGCCGTTGCGGCGGCTTTTCTCGGGCGAGCATCGCGCAGACCGGGATCGGCACGCGGGGGCGGAAGCGGTGGGCCTTGAACTTAGAGTGCCAGCCGGACTTGGCGGTGAGTTCGTCGACCAGGCCGATGCCCAGCCCTTCTTCGACGAGGGTGCTGGCCACGTTGTTGAAACGCACCTGGAAGTCGGGCGCGAAGTGGTCGCCCGAACGCTGGAACACGTCTTCGATCATCGCCCCGAGCGGGCTGCCGGGCGGCGGGCCGACGAGGCGGCGGCCGCGCAGGTCGTGCGGCGTGACCACGGGCAGGCCGGCGAGTGGGTCGTCCATGGGGCTGATGCACATGATCTCGGCTTCGACCAGCACTTCGCGGATCAGGCCGGGGCGCATCGGCGGCTTCATGGCCACGCCGACGTCGGCGATGCCGGTCTCCACGCCGTCGAGCAGCTCGTCCATGCGCATGATCTCGAGCGTGATCTTGACCTCGGGGTGTTCGGCGACGAAGTGACGCAGCACCTTGGGCACCAAAAATTCCGACAGCTCGGCCGTGGCGAAGATGCGCAGCACGCCGGCGCGGCCCGTGCGCAGGTCCCAGGCTTTCTGCTGGATCGCCTGGTGCATCATGAACAGCGGCTCGGCGTCGGCAAACAATATGCGCGCCTCCTGGGTGGGCACGAGCCGGTTGCTGATGCGGTCGAACAGCGGGAAGCCGATCTTGGCCTCGGCCAGCTTGATGGCATTGCTCACTGCCGGCTGCGACATGCCCAGTTCCTCGGCCGCGCCGATGGTGGTGCGGTAACGCATGACGGCGCGCAGCACTTCGAGCTGGCGCAGGTTGATGAGGGCGCGGGGTGATGAGCTGGACATGGCGGATGCGGGTTGCAGCCGTTCATGCACGATGCATGCCACGCCGCGCACCATCCTGGACCGCGCCGTGCGGGGTGGCGCTGGTCGCACCAGCCTTGCGCATCGGCTGATGACTTGGGCCACCACCGCCGCTCTATAAAGCGGGCTTATAGTCGCGCCCCGGCTTTTTATTGGCGCGGCTTGTGCATCGCCGATAAGGTGCATGGCGGACCTGTTCTCGCATCTGTTCGCCAACCCATTCTTGTCCCGAGGAACCTCCATGCCTACATTCCTGTTTCGTTCCGTCCCCGTCGTCGCGGCGCTGCTGGCGGCTTTTGCCGTGGCACCCGTGCTGGCGCAGAGCTGCACGCCCGCCATCGCCAAGGGTGAACTCGTCACCGAAGGCAAGCTCGCGCTGTCGACCAACCCCACGCTGCGCCCGCTGCAATACATCGACGAGACCGGTGCGCTCAAGGGCATGAACATCGACCTCGGCAACGAGATCGCCAAGCGCCTGTGCCTGTCGGTCGAATTCATTCGCATGGACGCACAGGCCATGATCGCCGCGCTGAAGTCGGGCCGCTTCGACGGCATCGACACCGGCATGTTCTGGACGGAAGAGCGTTCCAAGGTGATGTACACCGTGCCCTATGCGCTGTCGGCCATCGACATCGTGGCCGCGCCGGCCAGCAAGGCCAAGTTCACGTCATCCGACGAACTCACCGGCCTGTCGATCGGGGTCGAGTCCGACTCCTACCAGGAACGCTGGCTCAAGGGCCGCGAGGCCGACAACGTGGCCAAGGGCCGCAAGACGCTGAAGATCCTGTCCTTCCCCACCGCCAGCGACGTGATGGCGGCGCTGCGTGCCGGTCAGCTCGACCTGGCCGCGTTCCCCAACTATGCCGGTGGCGACTTCGTGAAGCGCGGCCAGGCGGTGATGGTGTTGCCCACGCAAGGCAGCTCGCCGACCATGATGTCGTTCCGCTCCAAGCCAGTGGCCGAGGCCGTGTCCAAGGTGATGACCGACATGCGCAACGACGGCACCTACGACAAGGTGCTCGACCAGTACGGCATGACCAAGCTGCCCGAGAAGGTGATCGCGATCCGCGGCCCCGGCCCGATGTAGGCCAGCAAAGAGAAGTGCCTCGCGAGAGGCACTTTTCCATTCGGCGTATGGACGTTAAATGGGTTGCAGCCGCAAGCGCTTGAAGTTGCTCACGCTCGGCGTGAATTCCATGAAACCCTTGACCGCGTGGAACTCCGGCGTGTCGTAGACCCAGTCGCCGGCTACCTCGTACACGGCCACGTATTTGGGCCCGCCTTCGAGCGACAGATAACGCCGCGCGGAAAACCAGCCGGGGCAGGCCAGCAGCGCCGGGATGTGCACCGCCTCGTACCAACGGTTGAAATCGGCCTCGACCGCCGGGTCGACATCGACACGCACGATGTGCAGGTTGGGCGCGGAGTTCATAGGCTTGCTGGCTCCGGTTTCACGCGCGGGAACTTCAGCGTCGCCTCGGCCTTCAACACTTCCTTGCCGGCTTCGTCGAAGGCGCTCGCGCGCCACACCACGGTGCGGGTGTCGGCGTGCATTTCGGCGATCCACACCTTGAACTCGATGGTGTCGCCGTAGAACACCGGGCCGGTGAACCAGAAGCGGTCTTCGATGGAGATGCCCAGCGTGCCGGCCAGCTCGGCCGTGAGCACGCTGGTGCACAGGCCGGCGACCATGATGCCGGGCGCCAGGCGGCGGCCGAAGCGGGTGGTGGCGGCATAGGCATCGTCCACGTGCACCGGGCCGAAGTCGCCGGTGGCGGCGATGTACAGGGCGCCGTCGGCTTCGGTGATGGTCTTGCTGACGCGCACCTCGTCGCCGACGTGCAGGCTGTCGAAGGGTTTGAGTTCGTACATGGCGCTGCTCAGCCCCGTGGCCGGGCCGGTACCAGCGTGGCCGTGCCTTCGATGACGACGTCACCGCTGGCGCGGCTGCAGCGCACGCTGCAGGTCATGCTTTCGGCCGAAACCTGCATGACCTTCACCGCCGCTTCGATCGTGTCGCCGACCAGCACCGCCGCCGCAAACGCGAGCTGCAGCCCGCCGATGCGCCAGCCCGGCCCGGCCAGGCGGTTCAATGCGGTCGAGGCCAGCGCGGTCACGGCCAGCTCGAAGGCCAGCATGCCGTCGAAGCCGGCCGCACGCGCCGCGCGCTGGTCGACATGCAGCGGCGCGAGGTTGCCGCTGATGCCGGTGAACATGGCCTGCTCGGCCACGGTCATGGTCTTGCGGAAGGACTGGGTGTCGCCGACTTGGGGCGCGGTGAAGTTGGTCATGGCGGGTTCCGAAAGGGGTCAGACACAAAGGCCGTTCTTGATCACGCTGCGCGCGATCAGCATGCGGTGGATTTCGCTGGTGCCGTCGTAGATGCGGGTCACGCGGCTGTCGCGGTAGATGCGTTCCAACGGCATGTCCTTGCTGAAGCCCATGCCGCCGAACACCTGGATGCCGCGGTCGGCCACGCGGCCGATCATCTCGCTGGCGTACAGCTTCACCATCGACACCTTGTCGCGCGGATCGCGGCCCTGGTCCAGCTCCCAGGCGGTGTTGAGCACCATCATGCGGGTCGCAAAAATCTCCACCGCCGAGTCGGCGATCATCTGCTGCACCATCTGGAATTCACCGATGGGCTTGCCGAACTGCTGGCGGTCGGCGGCGTAGTGGCGCATCAGCTCCAGCACCCGCTGCGCCATGCCCACGGCCCGTGCCCCGATGTGCGCCAGCCGGATCGACGAGACGCTTTCCATGATGAGTTTGAAGCCGCCGCCCACGGTGCCCAGCACGCTGTCGGCCGGGATGCTGCAGTTGTCGAAGTGCAGCTCGGCATGGCCGTAGCCGCGGTGGCCCATCATCGGCTGGGTGCGCGTGGCGGCAAAGCCGGGCGTGTGGCGGTCGACCAGGAACAGCGTGATGCCGCCGCGGGCGCGCTTGTCCTTGTCGGTCAGCGCCATCACGATGACGTAGTCGGCAATGTCGCCATCGCTGATGAAATGTTTGCTGCCGTTCAGGACCCAGCGGTCGCCCTCAAGCTGTGCCGTGGTGCTGATCGACGCCGCATCCGACCCGGCGCCCGGCTCGGTGATGGCCATGGCGCAGACCAGGTCGCCCTTGACGGTGGGCAGCAGGTACTTGTCGCGCTGGGCCGGGTTGCAGGCCATCAGCATCGGATACACCTGGCCGAACACGCGGCGGATCAGCGCGTCCGACGTCTTGCCCAGCTCTTCTTCCACGTGGCACATGTCGATGTTGGAAAGTCCGCCACCGCCGACTTCCTCCGGCATGTTCATCGCAAACAAGCCCAGCGCCTGCGCCTTGGCGCGCACCGCCGCCAGCTTTTCGGGCGGGATGCGGGCTTCGGTTTCGGTCTCGGCCTCGAGCGGCTGTACTTCCTGGGTGACGAACTTGCGGACGGTGTCGACCAGCAATTGGGTCTCGGGGGGCACGGTGAAATCGATCATGAACAATGACTCAGCTCTTGGTGGTGGGTTCGGCGGCACGGGCAGCGTTGGCGGCATCGGCACCCTCGGCGGTGCGCACCGTGCCGTGCCGCACAAACGCGGCCACGTCTTGCGGCGTGTAGCCGATCTCGGCCAGGATCTCGCGGGTCTGCGCGCCGAGCGCTTGCGGCACCAGGCGCACCTCGGGCGCCTTGCCGTCGTAGTGCACCGGGTGGCCGAGCAGGGTGAGCGGGTCGCCGCCCACGCCGGTCACGTGTTTGAACGAGCCCAGGTGCTGCAGCTGCGGGTCGTTCTGCAGGTCTTCGTAGTCCTGCACCGGGCCATACCAGATGCCGTGTTCTTCGAGGATGGGCAGCCACTCAGCGGTGGTCTTGTCACGCAGCCGCGCGACCACCAGGCTGGTGATCGCGTCGCGCTCCGAGAAGCTTTTCGACGGTGGGTAGGCCAGCAGGGCGGGCAGGTCCAGGGCCTTTGCCAGGTCGAGCGGGCTGGCCATCGAGATGGTCACGTAGCCATCGGCCGTGGCGTGGATGCCGTAGGGCCCGGCGGCGCACCAGGCGGCCAGCCCGTTCTTGCCGCGCGGCGAGGGCGTGCGCGCGCCGTTGAGCCAGGCGGTCAGCGATTCGGATTGCAGGTCGAGCGCGGCCTGCAGCAGGCTCACCTCGACGAGCTTGCCCTGGCCCGTGGACACGCGGCCCAGCAGCGCGGCCAGGATGCCCATGGCATACAGCGAGGCCGCGTGCTGGTCGACGATGACGGGGCCGACCGGCGTGGGCGGGCCGTCGGCACGGCCGGTGCGCGCGGCCAGGCCCGAACGGGCCTGCAGCAGCAGGTCCTGGCCGGGCTTGTCGCGGTCCGGGCCGTCTGCGCCATAACCGCTCACCGAGGCATACACCACGCGCGGGTTGAAGGCCTTGATGTCGTCGTAGCCAAGGCCCAGCCGGGCCATGGTGCCGGGGCGAAAGTTTTCCATCACCACGTCGGCCTTCTCCAGCAGGCGGCGCACGATGGCGCGGCCCTCGGGGCTTTTCAGGTCGACCGCCAGGCTGCGTTTGTTGCGGCCGGTGGTCAGCAGGTTCACGCTCTGGCCGCCGACGAAGTGGTTGGCCACGGCCCAGTTGCGGTGGAAGGCGCCCTCGTTGGACTCGACGGCGATCACGTCTGCCCCCATGTCGGCCAGCATCTGCGCGGCCACCGGGCCGGCGTGAAAATGGTTGAAGCTGATGACGCGAATTCCAGACAGCATGAAGTCCTCCAGTGGTGTTTTCAGAATACCAACCGGGAGGCGGTTTGCAGCGTTGCGCGCCTATTCGATATGCGGCGGCAACTATCACGACGCCTGATATTCCGTGGGGCTGGCAGGGTGGCCCGCAAGCCTATAAGCCGCGTCTATAGTCGCGCGCCAATTCTTGATTGCCGCGTGGCGCCGGGCGCCGTTATCGTCCGCAGCATGACTCTATTGCGCGCCACGCCATGACCCTCGCCCCTCCGCAGAATTTCGACGGCATCTACGCCGCCACCGTGTGCCCGCTGATGCCGGACGGCGCCATCGACGAACTGGCGCTGGCCCGGCATCTGAAAGAGGTGGCCGGCGTGGACGGCATCACCGGCCTGCTGATCAACGGCCATGCCGGCGAAAACTTCATGCTGAACCGCGCCGAGAAGGCCCGCGTCACGGCCTGGGCGCGCCAGGTGTGCCCGCCCACCACCCTCCTGGTCTGCGGCATCAATGCCGAAGACAGCCTGGAAGCCCAGCGCCATGTGGACGACGCGGCCGAGGCCGGTGCCGATGCGGTGCTGGTGTTCCCGCCGTTTTCATGGGCGTTGTCGCAGGACCGCAGCATGGCCGTCAGGCACCACCAGATCGCCAATGCCAATGCCGGCCTGCCGATGTTCCTGTACCAGGCCGGCGTGCGCGCGGGCACCATGGCCTACACCCCCGAGGTGCTGGAAGCGCTGGTGCAATTGCCGCACGTGGTGGGCGTGAAGGACGGCAGCTGGGAGACGGCCACTTACGAGGCCAACCTGCGGCTCGTGAACCGCGTGGCCCCCCATGTGGCGATGATGGCTTCGGGTGATGAACACCTGTTGACTTGTTTCGCCATCGGCAGCCGCGGCAGCCTGGTGAGCCTGGCCTGTGTGGTGCCCGAATTCATCGTCGGCCTGGACCGCGCCATCGCCGCCGGTGACCTGGCGGCGGCGCGCCATTGGAACAACCGCATCTACCCGCTGGCCAAGGCGATCTACGGCACCGCGCCCGGCGGCCATGCCAACGCGCGGCTCAAGACCTGCCTGAAGCTGCTCGGCAAGCTCGACAACGACCGCATGCGCCCGCCCATGGGCCCGCTGCCCGACGACGAAGTGCAGATGCTGCAGCAGGCGCTTTTTGCCGCCGGCCTGTGAACCCGCTGGTCCGCTATTCGCCATCCATTTCTCAAAGTGACTATGTATAAAAACGAAACCAAGCGGCGTTTGCTCGCGGGCAATGTGGTGCTGGGCATGGGCGTGCAGCAGGTGCGCAACGTCAACGTGGCAGCACTCGCCGTGCAATGCGGCTTCGACTTCCTGTTCATCGACATGGAACACGCGCCGCTGGACATCAGCAGCGTGGGCGACATCACGGCTGCCGCCTTGCCGCTGCAGATGGCCGGCCTGGTGCGTGTGCCGGGCAAGCAGTCGCAGCTGATCTCGCGGCTGCTCGACTCGGGCGCGCAGGGCATCGTGGTGCCGCATGTCGACACCGCGGCCGAGGCGGCGCTGGCGGTCAGGGCCTGCAAATACGCGCCCATCGGCCTGCGTTCCTTCCTCGGTTCGCAGCCGCATTTTGGTTATGCCACCGTGCCCGTCGCGGAGGCCATGCGGCAGGCCAACGACGAGATCCTGGTGACGGTGATGCTCGAGTCGCCCGAGGCCATTGCCAACGCCGAGGCAATTGCCGCCGTGCCCGGCATCGACGTGTTGATGATCGGCAGCAACGACCTGTCGATGGAGCTTGGCATTGCTGGCCAGGTCGACCACGCGCTGGTGCAACAGGCCTACCGCACGGTGATCGACGCCTGCGCCCGGCACGGCAAGTTCCCGGGCATGGGCGGCGTGGGCGATGCGGCGCTGATCCGCCACTACATCGAGATGGGCATGCGCTTCATCCTCAGCGCCAACGACACCGAGCTGCTGATCGCGGGCGGCCAGGCGCGCGTGGCTGCATTGCGGTAGTCTGTCCCGCAGCGCCAATCGGAGCGGATCGATGGCCGATTAGCAGGGTTTCTGTAGATCACCCGGGTCGACTAGAGTAGGCGTGTCCGGCCCATGCGGCCAAGCCCCTCTTTTCAACGTGTTTTCCCAGGTGATCCCCATGCCCCAACTCACTCCCGCCGGCCAGATGGCCATGCAAGACATCGCCCAGCGCCACGGCTTCAGCGTCGACGCGGTTTTGTCGATGCTCGACTCGGTCATCAACGGCAACGGCAGCCTGGCACAGTTCAGCCACCCCGAATTCGGCGGCTCCGGCCAATGGATGCAGGGCGGCATGACCATGATCGGCGACATGTTCAACGGCTACCTCAAGGGCCGCGTCGCCAACCTGTGCGACGAGCTGTCGCGCCTCATCGCCAGCCAGCCCGACATGGTGCGCAGCGGCAGCTTCCAGAGCCAGAGCCAGAACGGCAATTACCAGGTGAATGGCCAGTCGAACAGCTGGGCCAGCAACACCTCGTTCGGCGGCGCCGCCAACGGCAACAGCCTGTTCGCGCCGCCACCGCCCGACTGGTGGGGCGCCGACCTCAAGTGGCCCAACAGCACCGGCGGGCAGAACGGCATGCGCTACGCCTGGTTCAGCCAGGCCCGGCGGCTGGCGGTGGAGTCGAACGGCAACGTCACCATCTACGACACGCTGGACCACCAGATCGGCGGCGTGTCCCAGCAGCAGAGCGGCGGTTATTCGGTCACGTTCACGAGCCAGTACGGCTATGTCGACCTGAGCCGTCTGCCGGTGGTGTCGGTGAACGGCCAGCCGGTGGCTGCGGCGCCGGTGTACAACCCGCCGTTCGTGCCCGTGTCGAGCAACGCGTCCTACACCTCGTCCAACGCCTCGTCCAGCGCATCAGCGGCCGAAGGCGACATCTTTTCGCGCATCGAAAAGCTCGCCGAACTGCAAAGCCGCGGCATCCTCACGATGGACGAATTCGCGGCGAAGAAGGCGGAGATGCTGAGCCGGATTTGAGACAGCAAATGCTGTTGGTCGCTACCGATTAGAGCGCGCATGTTGTTATATGGAAGTACCGATTCTGGTCACTCGTACAAGATCAGATCTTTCCTCCTGTTGGCAGGCGTTCCGCACACCTACCGGTGGGTTGATCTAAGCCACGCCAGAACAGAGCGTCCGGCAGCGTTCGTTGCCGCGAGCAAGTTTGGCGAGGTTCCTGTCCTCATTGATGGGGGCAACTCTTATTGCCAGTCGAACGCGATCCTGATGCATCTTGCGCAGCGCACAAAAGCGTTTCGCGGGATTGGATCGGAGTGGACGTCGATTCTTGAGTGGCTTTGCTGGGAGTCGAATCGCATCGGGTTCAGCTTGCCGAATCTTCGTTACGCGTTGTTGTGGGGGCGCCAACCAGCCGAGGTGCTTGCGTATTTGCGCAGCCGTGTGGTCGCTGACTTGCAATCTCTGGATGAGGTACTTGCCAAGTCCGAGTTCCTCCTGCCCTCCGGTCCCACGATTGCCGACCTCTCATGCTCTGCGTATCTTTTCTGGTTGTCGCAAGTGGGTATCGCCGAAGATGAGTTTCCTTGTCTTGGGCGCTGGTTGTGCTCGCTGCGCGCCTTGCCAGGGTGGGTTCATCCGGGCGAAGCAATGAAGTTTGAAGCGCCTTCAACCGGTGGGTGAAGGGCCTGTGGTTTTGCTTGAGGCCCAACCGGTGCAAACTGCTGGAGACTTTCGGCTCGATCGGCTGAAGCTGCTCCACACGGAATCCAGTGAGGCGACGATTGTATTTATTGCTATACATTTTATGTAAAAAGTATATTATTCTATTTTTTTCAATAAATAGATTTATTTACTTTTTACTAAAAAAGTAAAGTATTCTTTTCTTATGACCGCACTCCAAACTCTGTCTAACAGCCGCAAGGCGCGCAAGCTGACCCTTGAAGCGCTCGCGGCCGGGGCGGGTGTCTCGCGGCTGACCGTACAGCGCATGGAAGCCGGGAAGATCGACCCCCGGCTGTCCACCGTCGAGGAAATCGGCCGCGCGATGGGGCTGGAGCTGATGTTTGTGCCAACGGAGTTGAAGCGCGAGGTCGAAACCTTCCTGCAATCCGGTGGCCGCACCCTGGAACAGCCCGCCGGCGCCGGCGCACCGCCTTCTGTGATCGACCTGCTGGCCGCCCGCAATTGAGCACGTATATCAAGTATTTGCGGCTGTACCTGCACCAGCCGGATGGCGGCAAGCAGGCGATCGGCTACTTGTCGCAATACGGCGAAATCCTGCGCATGTCCTTTGACGAGGCGTATATCAACGACCCTGACCGGCCCACGCTGTCGCTGAGCTACCAGGGCGCCGACGACGCGGCCACCCGCGCCATCCTTCAGGCCACGCGCGACGCGCGGGTGGTGCACACGGACGGGCGCTGGCCGGTCTATTTCCAGAACCTGCTGCCCGAGGGACACAACCGCGAGCGGTTGGCACAGGAGCGGCATTGCGCGCCCGATGAAGAGTTCGAACTGCTCGCCGCGGCCGGGCATGACCTGATGGGCGCCATCGAAGTCGAGCCCATGCCCCAGCACCAGGGCATACCCGACGTGGTGCGCCACTGGCACACGGCCATGGGGCTCGACGTGCTCGAGCCCGGTTTTGTCGAGTTCCCCGTGGAAGACGCCGCGGCCATCCCCGGCGTGGTGGACAAGTTCTCCGCCGTGCTGGACGGGCGGCGTTATGTGGTCCGCAAAAAGGGCGAGGCCGGTTCCTTCATCCTGAAGCTGCCGTCCACCCGCCACCCCGACCTGGTCGCCAATGAATTCACCGGCTTCCGCCTGTGTGGCGCGTTGCAGCTGGACTGCGCGCCAGCCAGCGTGATCTCGCGCGCCGACGCCGACCTGCCCGAGGCCGTGCCGTTCGATCAGATTCTGGCCGTCAAGCGGTTCGACCGCGCACCCGACGGCCGGCGCGTGCACATGGAAGAGTTCGCCCAGGTGCTGGGTTACGCGCCCAAAAACAAATATGGCAAAGGCATCGATGTGGACTACACCACCATGCTGCGTGTGCTGAACACGCTGTCGACCCGGCCGGTGCAGGACGTGCGCGAGTTCATCGGCCGCTTCGTGGCGTTCATCCTGATGGGCAACACCGACGCGCACCTGAAGAACTGGGCGCTGGTGTACCCCGATGGCCGGCTGCCCCAGCTCGCGCCGCTGTACGACCCGGTGTGTGTCTCGGCTTTTTTCCATGGCCTGCCGGCCGGCCAGTACGCGGTCAACCGCAAGATCGACGAGACGCTGCGCGCCTTCGGCTGGCCGCAGCTGGAAGCCCTGTTGCGCCAGGCCGGCGTGCCGCGCGTGAGCAATCAGTTGCGCATCGCCCGCACCCTGGTCCGCCAGGCCCAGGCGGAATGGCCGGCCTTGTTGGTCGATGGGCCCGACAGCGTCCGCATGGAAATCACCGAGCGGCTCAAGGGCGCAGTTGCCTTGACGGCATGACGCGATGACCGCCGTGCACCGATCGCCAAATGGCCTCACCTCCTTCTTCTGGAACGGCGACACCCTGCGCAGCCGCAACGTGAGCGATGTCGTGTTGTCGGGCCGTGTCGACGTGCCGGCGCCCTCGGCCCGGCTGATGGCCGATTGGCATCGAGAGATCACCGAGCAGTTGGACCTGCAGCCCGGCGACGTCGAGGCCCTGCCGCTGGCGCGGGCCCGCGCGCGTTGGCCCGCGTACCGACACTGCATTCAGGCCGTGGCCGACTGGACGCACACGCTGGGTCTTGGCGGCTTGCTGGCGTCGTGCGAAGTTGCGCTGATGGCCTGCCGCGGCGCCCGTTACCACCACGACGCCGACCAATACGGCGGCGCGGCCTTCTGCAATCTGTTCCTCAGCGAAGACAAGGGCCTGGACGTGCACTTCCCCGGTGCCGACGAACGCATTCCGCTGCAAAGGGGCACGGTCTTGTTGTTCGACACCGGCCAGCCGCACGCCGTCGTCGAACGCGGCAGCGCGGTCTTCGACGCAGCCGACTTCACGTCCGCGCGCGACTGCACCCAGCTGTTCCTGACCTGGGAGCTTCCCATCGCGCAGGCCGCTGTCGCGCGTGCACTGCAGATCGCGTTCGATACCGACCCGTCCACCGCGTCGCAGCTGGACGAAGAGCAGGTGTGGCTCCGCAGCGCAAGAGCCAGCGTGTGCCCCGCGTCGGGCCGCTGGCGCCGTACCGAATGAGCGTCAGGCCAGGCGCGTCACATCACTCCGCCGGCGTGACCTCGGCCAGCGACGCCGCCGTCTCCGCCCAGCGTTCCTTCACCGCCAGCAGGGCCGGCATCTGCGACAA
>JAQGMQ010000356.1 GCA_028292305.1 Rhodoferax sp. | reverse complement strand
TGTTCGCGTAGGCCATCTTCAACGTCAACCCGAACCTGGCCGCCAACCTGCCGGACGCGTGGGAGGCCGTCAACAACAGCTGTAACCAATTGGAGCTGAACAACACCCAGAGACGACAGCTCGACCTGATGAAAAGCCTGGGCTTCGACTTCAACGGCTGGGAAGACCTGACCCGTGCCATCGGCGCCCTGATCGCCATCGTGGCCTTCGCCGGCTCGGCCTGGACCTTGTGGGAACGCCGCCAGCACGACCCCTGGCTGCGCCTGCTGGGGCAGGCCCAGGGCCGGCTGCGCGATGCCGGCCTGGACGTGCCGCCGACCACCCCGCCGCGCGGCCTGGCCGCCCTGCTGCAGCAACACTTCGCCGGCCACGCGCCGAATCCACAGCTGCGGGCCTGGCTGCTCGACCTCGAAGCCCAGCGCTACGCGGGCGCCAATTCGCGCTCGACGCCAGGCAAACCCCATGCCGGTGTCGCTAGACTCCGACGTGTCTTCAAACAGCTGGCCTGGCCGCGCCCATGAATAAAAGTTTTCCGATTGCCCTGTTGTTGATGGCTTGTGCCGTCGCCCTGCCCTTCTCCGCCAGCGCCGAGAAAACCACCAAGAAAAAGAAAGTCGCAAGCGGCGCCACCACTACCGCCCAGCCGCAAGGCCGCCTGTATGCCACCCGTGCCGATGTGATGGCCGATGCGGACGACATCGCCACCCGCCGCGACCTCGACCGCGAATGGGTGCGCCAGGCCATCGGCCAGGCGCGCATGTTGTCCACCGTGGCGCGGCTCATGCAGCCCGCGCCCACCGGCACGGCCAAGAACTGGCGCGTGTACCGCAGCCGCTTCATCGACCCGATCCGCATCGCCGCCGGCGTGCGCTTCTGGCAGGACAACCGCGCCGCGCTGGAACGCGCCGAGAAGGAGTACGGCGTGCCGCCCGAGATCATCGTCGGCATCATCGGCGTGGAAACCATCTACGGCCAGCAGACCGGCAGCTTTCGCGTGATGGACGCGCTGACCACGCTGGCCTACGACTTCCCGGCGAGCCACCCGCGCGCCAAGGAACGCAGCGCGTATTTCAAAGGCGAACTCGAGCAGTTCCTGAGTCACACGAACCGCACCGGGGTCGACCCGTTTGCGATGCGCGGCAGCTACGCCGGCGCCATGGGCATGCCGCAGTTCATGCCGACCAGCTGGGTGAAGTACGCGGTGGATTTCGACGGCGACGGCAAGGTAGACCTGTTCACCAGCCCGGCCGACGTGATCGGCTCGGTGGCCAGCTATTTCAAGGCATTCAACTGGCAGCCCGGCATGCCCGCCTACTACCCGGTGCGCTTCGACCCCAAGACCGTCGACATGGACGCCCTGCTGGCCCCCGACATCCTGCCCACGTTCAGCGTGGCCAGCTTCACCGCCAAGGGCGCCGTGCTCGAAGGCGACGCGCTGAAGCACACCGGCCCGCTGGCACTGGTCGAACTGCAGAACGGCGGCGACGCGCCGATGTATGTGGCGGGGACGGAGAACTTCTATGCGATCACGCGGTACAACTGGTCGAGTTACTATGCAATGGCGGTGATCGAGCTGGGGGCCGAAGTGGCGGCGGTGGTCGGGAAGTGATTGGAGGCCGGTCAACGGCTGTTGACGCAGTGAGCCCCCTGACCCTGGCCGAACATCACCGCCCGACCATATTCCCCGGCACCACCCACTTGTCAAAATCCTCCCCACTCACATGCCCCGAAGCCACGGCCGCTTCCCGCAGGCTGCTGCCTTCCTTGTGCGCCTTCTTGGCGATGTAGGCGGCCTTGTCATAACCGATGTGGGTGTTCAACGCCGTCACCAGCATCAGTGAGCGGTCGACCAATTCGGTGATGCGGTCCCGGTTTGGCTCGATGCCCACAGCGCAGTGGTCGTTGAAGCTGACCATGCCGTCGGCCAACAGACGCACGCTTTGCAAGAAGTTGTGCGCCACCATCGGCCGGAACACATTCAATTCGAAGTTGCCCGATGCGCCGCCGAAGTTGATGGCCACGTCGTTGCCGAACACCTGCGCGGCCAGCATCGTGACCGCTTCACTCTGGGTCGGGTTGACCTTGCCGGGCATGATCGACGAGCCGGGTTCGTTCTCGGGAATGCTCAACTCGCCGATGCCGCTGCGCGGGCCGCTGGCCAGCCAGCGCACGTCGTTGGCGATCTTCATCATGCTGGCCGCCAGCGTCTTCAGCGCGCCGTGCGCGTGCACCAGCGCGTCCACTGAGGCAAGCGCCTCGAACTTGTTGGGCGCGGTGACGAAAGGCAGGCCCGTGAGGCGGGCCAACTCGGCCGCGGCCTGCTCGGCATAACCCTTGGGCGCGTTCAGGCCGGTGCCCACAGCGGTGCCGCCCAATGCCAATTCACACAGATGCGGCAAGGCGGCGCGCACGTGTTTCTCACCGTGTTCCAGCTGGGCCACATAGCCTGAAAACTCCTGGCCCAGGGTCAGCGGCGTGGCGTCCTGCAAGTGCGTGCGGCCGATCTTCACGATGCCGTCGAAATCCTTGGACTTCTGCGCCAGCGTGCCGCGCAGCTTGGCGATGGCGGGCAGCAGCTTGTGCGTGATGGCATCCACCGCGGCCACGTGCATGGCGGTCGGGAAAACATCATTGGATGACTGGCTGCGGTTCACGTCGTCGTTCGGGTGCACCAGCCGGCCTTCGCCGCGCTCGCCGCCCAGGATTTCGCTGGCGCGGTTGGCCAGCACCTCGTTGACATTCATGTTGGTCTGCGTGCCCGAGCCGGTCTGCCACACCACCAGCGGGAATTCGCTGGGGTGTTTGCCGGCGATGACTTCATCGGCGGCCTCGGCGATGGCTGCGGTCTTCTTCGCGTCCTGCAAGCCAAGCGCCTGGTTGACCACAGCGGAGGCACGTTTCACCTGCGCCAGCGCACGAATGATCTCGCGCGGCTGCTGCTCACCGGAGATGTCGAAGTTCTGCAGCGAGCGCTGGGTCTGTGCGCCCCACAGCTGGTGGGCGGGCACGTCGATCGGGCCAAAGGTGTCGCGTTCGGAACGGGTGGTCATGGATGGTGTTTCGGTCGAAGTGAGCCGCAAATGATAGCAATTCTCAACTTTGCAGACGCCGCCGCAGCCAAAAACTACGTCGGCTGTAGGCTGACTTTGATCGGCCCCAAAACACCGGCCGCTCCCTGTGCTGAAGCTGCCCACCGAGGGGCGCGCCCTCGGACGCGCCAGACCGGCTAGACCCGGCTGCGCCAGCGGTTCAACCCGAGCAGGCCCAAGCCGGTCAGCAGGATCAGGGCCGTGCCAGGCTCCGGCACCGTGTTGTCGGCGTTGGCCGTGAACTCGAAGTTGGGCCCGAAGCGCCCACCGCTGTTGGCCGAAAAGACCAGGGGCGCTGAAAACCCGGCCGATGACGCATTTCTTGCCGCTTCGTCGAAGGTGATCATCGGATCCATCGAAAGTGTGGAAACGCTTGAAACGTACACGTCCGTGAACGGGCTCACGATGCTGCCGCCGATCACGTAGCTGGTGCCGCCATCGAGGGAAAACGGTGTCACGGACTCGTAGCGGAACGCGCCGGACAACGCGCTGTTGGTCTGCACGGTGACCGAGCCGAGCAAGAGGCCCGCCAGATCCCAGATGCCAACCAGATGCGACATGGACAGAGGGTCGGAGGGAGTCCGGTCGTACCAGCCCAGTTGATTGACCGTCACGCCGCTGCCGGTCGCGACAGTGAAGCGCCACCCTATGGTCTGGTTGGTACCGTTGAACGCCGGGAAGTTGGTTCCCCCGGTGAAATCGACCAGCGCCGGCGTCGCCGACGCGACCGCGCCACACAGTGAAAGAGTGGCCGCGGCCACCAGGTGCAGGCCCTTGAGCCGGAGTGAAGTTCCAGTTTTCATCGATGCTCCTTGGAGACCGATCGAAAAGAGGGAAGAGCCAATGCCTGCGGGCATGGCGACAAAGATCGGCGCGCCCCACGAAGCAAATTTCGTACCTTTGGGTGCGCCCGGTGCGGATCTTCATTTCAATCAATACCTTGGCCACGCTCCTCCGGTTTTTGACAAGCCGAGATGTAAATCTTCTCGACACCTGCATGGCGCATTGGCGAACCGCGACTCCTTCACTTGACGCTCAAAACTCGACTGTTTCTCTTTGCATGAATCTTTACATTTCAGAAGCACTTCGC
>JAQGMQ010000339.1 GCA_028292305.1 Rhodoferax sp. | reverse complement strand
TAATTACCAGAAAGAATTGATTAACTACCAACAATCACTATACAGCATTGATAGGCATCCCTAAAGTCCCGGTCACGCAAGCACTTCACCACGCGTTGTGTCGCCGGGGGACTGCCCAAGGCCTTCTCCCTTTTCTTTTCCGTTTTCGACAAGCGCAGCGGCCGTGCTCGGCGACGGCGCCAATTTGAAAACACAGTAGGACAAACGAAATGCCGATCATCACGGTCACTGCCATGGGCGAGAAGTCGAAATCTTTCAAGGATGCCGTCTTCGACGCCATTCAAGATGCCCTGGCCGAAGTGGGGGTGCCGAAGACCAACAAATTCCACCGCTTCCTGGAACTCGCGCCGGAGGACTTCCGCTTTGACGCGACCTTCCCGGACGCGCGGCGTGCGCGCGACGCTGACTTCATCCTCATCGAAATCGTCTGGTCGACCGGGCGCACGGTGCCGATGAAAAAGAAGGTCCTCGAGAAGCTTGCTTCTTCGCTGCAGGCCTCCGGGCTCGAGCCGGAGAACGCCATGGTCTATTTCCAGGAAACGGCCTGGGAAAACTGGGCCTGCGCCGCGGGCCGCCTGACGCACGCCTAGGCAAGCCTCGCAGACGCCCAAAAAAATACCAGCCTCACCAAAAAAACGAAGGAGATCAACGTGAACAAATTTTCAAGCATTGCCGCGACCATCGCCGCGCTGTGGATCGCGCTCATCCCCGCGCTGGCAAGCGCCCAGTTCAAGCCGACGCACCCCGTGCGGATCTTGACGCCGCTGTCGGCGGGCAGCGGCCCGGACGCCGCCCTGCGTGCGGTCGCCCAGGGCCTGTCCCAGAAATGGGGCCAGGCCGTGATCGTCGACAACCGGCCAGGTGGGAATGGCTTCATCGCCATCACGGCGTTCAAGCAGTCCCCTCCGGATGGGCATGAACTCATCATGGCCGACGGCGGGCAACTCACGGTGCACCCGCATACCTTTCGCAAGCTGCCCTACGATCCGATCAAGGATCTGGAGCCGGTGCGCTGGTTGCTCGTGTCGAAATTTTTCGTTGCGGTGGCTGCGAACAGCCCTTTCAAGACGATCGACGACATCGTGCAAACGGCCAAGGCGAAACCGGACGGCGTGACCTATGGCTCCTTCTTCATCGGCAGCCCTGCCCATCTGGGTGGCTTGCAGCTTCAATCGTTGACCGGCGCGAAGATGCTCCACGTCCCGTACAAGGACACGATGCAGCTCTACACGGCGGTGGCCACGGGCGAGGTCGACTGGGCGCTGGGAAGCATCGCCAGCGCGGGCCCGCTGGAGAAGTCGGGCAGACTGAAGTTCATTGCCGTGGCTTCGCCCAACCGCTTTCCGCTTTATGCCAACGTCGCCGCCAGCAGCGAGTCGTCGACAGCGAAGAGCTTCAACGTGACGGGATGGGACGGCATCTTTGCGCCACGTGGAACGCCAAAGCTAATCCGGGAGCAAATCGCGAACGACATCTCCGACGTCCTTGCCTCGCCTCAAATGGTGGAGCGCTACAGGACCTTCGGTTATGAAGACCCGCGGTTGTCGACGGACGCCTTTGCCAGCCAGATCAGCAAGGAGTCGGCGGAATGGAAGAAGGTTGTGAACGAGGCGGGGCTCCGGCTCGACGAATAGCGCGCCAGCGTTGAGAGTTGAGAGTTGAGAGTTGAGAGTTGAACCCCGGGCTGACCCGATCGCACGGACCCACAAACTTGAAGAGAGACCAATATGAATGCCCCAGCAAGCCTTGAGAATCAAGTCGCCGTAGTCACAGGCGGGGTGCGCGGCATCGGTCTCGCCATTGCGCGGCGGCTGCACCGTGAAGGCTGTCGCGTGGTCATCTGGGACCGCGATAGCACGGCGTTCGACGCAACGGCTTCCGGCTTCAAGCCGTTGTTGGTTCAACAGGTCGACGTCAGCGACCTTGCGTCGGTGGAGCATGCCGTGCGCGTGTTGATCGAGTCGGCTGGCAGCATCGATGTGGTGGTCAACAACGCGGGCATCAATGGTCCCATCGCGCCGACCTGGGAATACCCCGTCGATGCCTGGCACCGGGTCTTGGCGGTTGATCTCACGGGTGTCTTTTACGTCTGCAGATCGGTGGCACCCCACATGCGGCGCCAGGGCTACGGGCGGCTCATCAACATTGCTTCGATCGTCGGCAAGGAGGGCAATGCGAACAGCAGCGCCTATTCCGCAGCCAAAGGCGGCGTCATTGCCTTTACCAAGGCGATCGCCAAGGAACTGGCCGGCTCCGGCGTGCTTGCAAACTGCGTGGCACCGGCGATCACCGAGACCGATTTGCTGCTGGAGATGACGCCGGAATACGTATCGACCATCAAAGCCAAAATTCCGCTGGGTCGGTTCGTCAACGTCGACGAGATCGCGGCCATGACGGCCTGGATCGCCGGGCCGGACTGCAGCTTCACGACGGGGTTTGTCTTCGACATCTCCGGCGGCCGCGCCACCTACTGAGCCAGGTCGAACCCCTTTCAATGCAGGGGTGGGCGCATCATCTGCGACTGATGTGCTGTGGTGGGCGTCGCGCCCGGCGTCACTTAAGTTGACCTTAATGCTAGCGTTCAACAATCGTGTTTTCCTCTGATGGGCTTGCATGGAACACACGACTTCAACCGCTTCGGGAACAAGGCCCTCCGCCAGGGCCTGGCTGAACGACAGCGAGCGCTACGGCACGCTTTCGGTCGCGCTGCATTGGTTCATGCTGCTGTTGCTGGCGGCGGTCTATGCCTGCATGGAGCTGAATGGCATCTTTCCCAAGGGAAGCGCAGGCCGTGACGGCATGAAGACCTGGCATTTCATGTTGGGCCTTTCGGTATTGGTTCTGGTGGCGGTGCGCCTGGTGCTGGCCCTGGCGGGAACCACGCCGCGCATCGTTCCCGCGCTGGCGCCATGGCAGTCCAGGCTGGCGACGGCGATGAAGGTGGCGCTGTATGTCTTCATGGTGGCCACGCCTGTGCTGGGCTGGTTGGTTCTCAGCGCCAGGGGCTCGGCGATCCCGTTTTTTGGTTTGCATTTGCCCGCGCTCATCGGCGCCGACAAGGCGCTTGCCAGTTCGATCAAGGAAGTCCACGAGACGCTGGCCACTGTCGGCTACTTCCTGATCGGCGGGCACGCCGCTGCGGGCCTGTTCCACCATTACGTCGTCCGCGACAACACGCTGGATCGGATGTTGGCCCGCCGTCGCCGCGCCGGTGCCTGAGCGGATGCGGCACCTCGAACGACACCGGACCCAGCACATCGGATGGCTGCGCGCGGCCGTGCTCGGCGCCAACGACGGCATTGTTTCCACGGCCAGTCTGTTGGTCGGCGTCGCGGCGGCCGATGCCAGCCGCGCATCCTTGTTGATGACCGGGGTGGCGGGGCTGGTGGCCGGGGCGATGTCCATGGCCGCGGGCGAATACGTGTCGGTGCATTCGCAAGCCGATACCGAAAACGCCGACCTGGCCCGCGAGCGCAAGGAACTTGAATCCGATCCGGTGGCAGAACACCGCGAGCTGACGGCCATCTACACCGGCCGCGGTCTCACCCCGGAACTGGCGCGGCAGGTGGCCACGCAGTTGATGGCCCACGACGCCATCGGCGCCCATGCCCGCGACGAACTCGGCATTTCCGACATCGCCAGCGCGAAGCCGATCCAGGCCGCTCTGGCCTCCGCCGCAAGTTTTGGCGTGGGCGCCAGCTTGCCGCTGGCCGTGTCGGCCTTTGCGCCGACCCTCGGCTTGTCGTGGTGGATTTCTGGCCTGTCCCTGCTGCTGCTGGCGCTGCTGGGCGCGGTGGCCGCGCGCGTGGGTGGGGCCAACCCGTGGCTCGGCGCCTGGCGGGTCACCTTCTGGGGCGCTCTGGCTTTCGCGGTGACCGCAAGCGTCGGGCGGGCCATCGGCAGCCTGGCCTGAATTTCGGCCACGGCTGCACGGCAGCCCCTGGCCAGCGCGCGCTGCTTGCGCCTCTTCATTCCCATGTCCCAGTGTGGTCACGCACGCCACCGAGCCAACACCCTCATTACAAAAATCATTTGCCTTTTTTAGAGTTTGATTGTAATCTATACATAGATGTCGGTAGAACTCTAAAAGCATTGGCCTTTCGGTGCGTCGTTCAGCCTTCATCCAGCCATGAACTCCACCACCGAAAGATGCAAATGAAGACTGTCCGATTTCTCCCAACCCACACCTTGCCGATCATCGGCGCGCTGGCTCTGGCCGGCGTTCTCAGTTTCGGTCTGTCCGCTTGCGACGGTGCCAATGGCAAAAGCCTGGAAGCGGCGCCGGCCCGTCCTGGCGCGGTGATCTCGGCCGCCGCCGTGCTGGAACGGCAGGTTACCGAGACACAGGAGTTCTCCGGGCGGATGGAGGCGATCGAGCACGTCGAGATCCGCGCCCGCGTCGGC
>JAQGMQ010000304.1 GCA_028292305.1 Rhodoferax sp. | reverse complement strand
AGCGCAGCTGAACCCCGCCGCCGTCGAGCAGCACGATGGTCCGCTCGATGCCCGGAAAGCTCGAGAACGGCCCGCTGCTGTCGATGGTCGCGATGCTGAAGCGCCATTCGAAGTCTGCCGCGCCCTCCGGCCAGCTCACGATTTCACGCGTTGATCCGCCTCCGTTCTTCCAGGGAGTGATGGGCAGGGTGGCGAGGGAGAAGCGGTTGAGTGGCATGACGGGCGTAATCTAAAGAAGGGTTTTCAGCCCAGCGCTGAACGTGTGGTGTGTATAGTACACACCATGAAGAGCGCCGACCTGATCGGGCGGCTTCAACGCAACGGTTGGGTCTTGAGAAGTACGAAAGGGTCGCACCATGTTTTCACTCATCCGTCGAAGGCGGGCCACCTCTGCGTGCCGCACCCGAAAAAGGATCTGGGAACGGGCCTGGTGCATAAGCTCTTGAAGCAGGCCGGGCTCGAACATTGAGGTCGCCATTAGATATCCCATTGCCATTGAACCCGGCAGCGATGCCACCGCCTGGGGCGTCGCCGTGCCCGACTTGCCTGGCTGCTTTTCCGCGGGCGACACCTTGGAGGAGGCCATCAACAACACGTCGCAAGCCATTGCCGCGTGGATAGGCATCGTGCTGGACGACGGCGGCGACGTGCCGATGCCCAGCGCAATCGAAGTGCTTCGTGCGAGCCACGAGTACGAAGGCTGGATCTGGGCGCTGGCGGAGGTCGACCCTGCCGTGCTGTCAGACAAGGCGGAGCGCATCAACATCACGCTGCCCGCGCGCGTGCTGCGCCGTGTGGACGAAGCGGCGCGACGCCTGCACGAAACCCGCTCCGGTTTCCTGGCTCGCGCGGCGCTCGAAGCCATTGCCCGTCACGCCGATTCGGCCTGACCTCAATGCGGCTCGCCCGCCATCGCCTCGGCGCGGATCTCTTCGGTGAGTTGCGCTTTCAGCGCCATGAACTCGGGTGAGGTCTTGATGGTGTAGTGCCGCGGGTGCGGGAAGTTCACGGCCAGTTCGGTCTTGATGCGGCCGGGCCGCGCGCTGAACACCGCCACACGGTTGGCCATGAAGATCGCCTCGTCAATGTCGTGGGTGACGAACAGCACCGTCTTGCGGGCGGATTCCCAGATGCCGAGCAGCAGCTCCTGCATCAGCACGCGGGTCTGGTTGTCGAGCGCGCCGAAGGGTTCGTCGAGCAGCAGAATCTTGGGGTCGTTGGCCAGGGCGCGGGCGATGGCGGTGCGCTGCTGCATGCCGCCCGAGAGCTGCTTCGGAAAGTGATTTTCAAAGCCGCGCAGGCCGACCTTGGCCATGAAGTAGTCGCTGCGCTCCTTCTGCTCGGCCTCCGCCATGCCACGCTCGCGCAGGCCGAAGCGGATGTTCTGCGCGATGGTCAGCCAGGGGAACAGCGTGTAGCTCTGGAACACCATGCCGCGGTCCGCACCCGGCCCGTCGACCGGCTTGCCGTCCAGCAACACCCGGCCGGTGCTGGTGCTCTCCAGCCCCGCCACGATGCGCAGCAAGGTCGACTTGCCACAGCCCGAAGGCCCGAGGATGGTCACGAAATCGTTGTCGTTGACGTTGAAGTCGATCGGCAACAGCGCCTGCGTCTTCTGCCCCTTGGCCGTTTCGAAAACGCGGGACACGCCTTGAATGGCTAACTGGCTCATTGCATGCTCCGATCGTGCCTGCCAGCAACGGCGAGGCTGTTTGCTCCCTCCCCCGGCAGGGGAAGGAGCAAGTCCAAAGCGGTGCCCGCCATCACAGCGAACTCCACGCGAACAACCGCCGATTCACCGCCTTGAACACAAAATCCGAGACTAGACCGATCACCCCGATGACGATGATCCCGAAGATGATCTGCCCCGTGTTCAACAGCGCCTGGCTGTCGGTGATCATGTGCCCGATGCCGCTCGAAGAGCCGATCAACTCGGCCACGATCACATAGGTCCAGGCCCAGCCCAGCACCAGCCGCAGCGTCTCGGCAATGCCCGGCGCCGCACCCGGAATCAACACGCGGCGGATGATGCCCCGGTCGCTCGCGCCCAGGGTGTAGGCGGCTTCCACCAGGTCGCGCCGCGCGCCGCCCACGGTCACCGCCACCATCAGCACCACCTGGAAGAACGAGCCGATGAAGATCACCAGGATCTTCTGCATCTCGCCGATGCCGGCCCACAGGATCAGCAGCGGAATGAAGGCCGAAGCCGGCAGGTAGCGGCAGAACGAAACGAAGGGTTCGAAGAAGGCCTCGACCCCCTTGTATGCGCCCATCGCGATGCCCAGCGGCACGGCCAGCACACTGGCCAGGATGAAGCCGCCGAACACGCGCCACACCGTCATGCCGATGTCGTGGATGAAGTTGTATTCGGTGAACAGCAGCCAGCCTTCGCGGGCCATGGTCAGCGGGCTCGCCAGGAAGGTGGGCGACACGAAACCGCCGAGCGTGAACCCGGCCCACACCAGCACGAACACCACGAAGAACGCCACGCCCAGCAGCCAGCGCGCGTTGCCGCTCACCGGTTGCAAGGGCGCGAAGCGGCGGCTCTGGGTGCGCGGCTGTGCCTCGGCCAGGTGGGGCGGGGCTTGAACGGAATCCATGGCCGAAGGCTGCATGTTGACTTGATCGCTCGACTACTTGATGAACGATGCGTCGAACGTGGCGGCAAGGTCGTCGGGCGCCTTGCGGATCACGCCGGCTTCGAGCAGGATCTTTTCCGATTCCTTCATGAACGCGGTGATCTCGCCGGCAAAGAACTTCTGGTTGGCGGCCTTGTCCTGCCAGCGCAGGTAGGCGGCCGACTTGGCGAACTGTTCACCGGTCTGCTTCACCGCCGAGCCCATGAGTTCGTTCGACTTGGCCGGGTCGGCCTTGATCATCTCCAGCGCCTGGAAGTACGACTCGGTCAGCGCCTTGGCCGCCTTGGCATTGGTCTTGAGCCAGGTGGGTGCGCAGCCCACGGTGTCCATCACCATCGGGTAGTCGATGGTGGTGGCCATGATCTTGCCCGAGGCCGGGTTGTCACGCACCGTTGACAAATACGGCTCGTAGGTCATGGCGGCATCGTTCTGGCCGGCCACGAAGGCCTGCGCGGCGGCCTGCGGCGCGAGCGTGGTGAGCTTCACGTCCTTCAGCGTCATGCCGTTCTTGTTGAGCATCCAGGCCAGGCCGAAATAGGGCGAGGTGCCGGGCGCGTCGACGCCGATGGTCTTGCCCTTCAGGTCGGCGAACGACTTGATGTCGGCGCGCACCACGATGCCGTCGGCACCGTAGGACTTGTCCATCTGGAAGATCTGCACGATGGGCACGCCGTTGGCGTTCCAGGCCACGTGGGTTTCCACCGTGGTGGCCGCGCACTGGATGGCGCCGGCGGCCAGTGCCAGGTGGCGGTCTTTTTGCGGGATGAACTTGATCTCGACGTCGAGCCCGTTCTTCTTGAAGATGCCGGCCTTGTCGGCCAGCGACAGCGGCGCGAAGCCGGTCCAGCCCGACATGCCAAGCACGATCTTCGTGTCCTGCGCCTGTGCGCCGGTCGACACGGCCGCGAGGCCCGCGCCCAGCGCAGCCGTGGCCACGAGTGCGGTGATTTTGTTGACGGTATGACCCATGACCAAACTCCTGTGTGTTCTGAAAAGATGAACCCGAATCGGTGGCGCCAGAACGCCGCACCCTGAGGTCAACGGCCACGCTGGCGGCGATTTTTCACGCCCACGGCATGCATGTCTATACAAGATAACCCTCGACGCCGTTTTGACCCGTTTCGGAAGCCGTGAAGGCACCAGAGTGGGTTGCCGGGCCACACTGTGGTGCATGGCCTGGCGGCAGGGAGGGCCTCTGTCTATACAGGCACAGGTGTGCGCCGCAGCTTCAAGCAAGCTTCAGGCCACCGGCGCCGCGTCGACCGCAGCCGCCTGGTGCGCCGGCCGCTTCACGCTTTGCGGCGGCTGGCCGAAGGCGCGGTGAAACGCGCGACTGCCCGCCCGCGCGGCGGTGGTAGACGACCAGCTTGCATCAGAATGTTGGTCTACAACGACGGACTTGGCGCCACCGCCCACGCGCTGCAGGCCGACCCGGACGCGATCGACGCCATGCTCCAGCTCAACGTGCTGGCGCTGATCCGCCTGACCCACGCGGTGGTACCGAAGTTCGCAAGCGTTACCGCTCGAGCCGTGTCACCTCGGCCTGAGCCGTGTGGCGGCTTGGCCCGCCACCACGCTCAGCGCCACGGCCTCGGCCACCCGAATGCCGTCAACACCCGCTGACAAGATGCCGCCGGCATAACTGGCGCCTTCGCCGGCGGGGTACAGGCCGCGCACGTTCAGGCTCTGGAAGTCGTCGCCGCGGCTGATCTTCAGCGGCGACGAGGTGCGGGTCTCCACGCCCGTGAGCACCGCGTCATGCAGGTCGAAACCCTTGATCTTGCGGCCGAACACCGGCAGCGCTTCGCGGATGGCCGTGATCGCATAGGCCGGCAGCGCGGTCGACAGATCACCCAGGCGCACGCCAGGTTTGTATGAAGGCTCGACGCTGCCCAAGGCGGTCGACGCGCGGCCGGCAATGAAGTCGCCGACCAGCTGGCCCGGCGCCTCGTAGGTGCCGCCGCCCAGCACATAGGCCGCGGATTCAAGCTGGCGCTGCAGCACGATGCCGGCCAATGGGTGGCTGGTTTGACCGGGCGGTACGGCCGTCGTCACGTCGTCGCCCATCGCGGCGCGCAGCGCAGCCGCGTCCTGCGGATAGTCGTCCGGCGTGATGCCCACCACGATGCCGGCATTGGCGTTGCGTTCGTTGCGCGAATACTGGCTCATGCCGTTGGTGACCACGCGGCCCGGCTCGCTGGTGGCGGCCACCACGGTGCCGCCTGGGCACATGCAGAAGCTGTAGACGGAGCGGTCGTTGGCGGCGTGGTGCACCAGCTTGTAGTCGGCCGCGCTCAGGAGCGGGTGGCCCGCATGCCGGCCCCAGCGCGCCCGGTCGATCAGGCCCTGCGGGTGTTCGATGCGAAAGCCGATCGAAAACGGCTTGGCTTCCAGGTACACGCCGCGCGTGTGCAGCATGGCGAAGGTGTCGCGCGCGCTGTGGCCCAGCGCCAGCACCAGGTGGTCCACCGCCAGGTCGTACGACTGGCCCGTGGCCTGGTCCAGCACGGTGGCGCCTTGCAGCTGGCCGTCTTCGATGGCCAGGTCGGTCACCCGCTGTTGAAATCGGATCTCGCCGCCCAGCGCGATGATCTGCTCGCGCATGTGTTCCACCACCTTCACCAGCTTGAAGGTGCCGATGTGCGGATGCGCCGCCACCAGAATGTCCTCGGGTGCGCCGGCCTTCACGAATTCGGTCATCACCGTGCGGCCCAGGAAGCGCGGGTCCTTGATCTGGCTGTACAGCTTGCCGTCTGAAAACGTGCCCGCGCCGCCCTCGCCGAACTGCACGTTCGACTCGGCATGCAGCTCGCTCTTGCGCCACAGGCCCCAGGTGTCCTTGGTACGTTCGCGCACCTTCTTGCCACGTTCGATCACGATCGGCTTGAAACCCATCTTGGCCAGCATCAGCGCCGCGAACATGCCGCAGGGGCCGAAGCCGACCACCACCGGGCGCAGCGGCAAGCGCGCCGGCGCGGCCGTGGGTGCGCAGTACGCCATGTCCGGTGCGGGCCGGATGTGCGGGTTGCCCGCATGCCGCGCCAGCAGCTCGGCTTCGAGCGATGCGTCCAGCGCCACGTCGACGATGTGGACCTGCAGCAGTTCGGCCTTGCGCGCGTCGAAGCTGCGCTTGAAAAGATGGAAGCTCTGGAACTGCGCCGGCGCCACACCGATGGTCTGGGCAGCGAGTTCGGGCAAGGCCTCGACGGCGTGGTCGAGCGGGAGTTTGAGTTCTGAAATGCGGATCATGGGGCCTCGGGGCTTGTGGTTATCAAGCAGGGGAGGGATTTTACGGGAGGGCGGCTGGCGGCCCCATTCCCGCAGGTTCAGCCGTGTCGAATCGGCTGCGCCCCACCCCCCACCCCGATCACCTGTGCCAACGTCGACCCCAGCTCCTCGATCGAATACGGCTTCTGCAGCAGCGCAAAGCCGTGGTCCGACTGCTGCGCCAGCACATAGCTGTAGCCGGTCGACAGCAGTACCGGCAAGGCTCCGTAGAGCCGGCGCACGGCGTGGCCCAGTTCGACGCCGCTCATCCCCGTCATCACCACGTCGGTGAACACCGCCACGAAGCGGTCGGCTTCGGCGCGCAGGACCTCGAGCGCGGCTTCGGCGCTGGACGTGAGGACGGTGGTGTAGCCCAGTTCCTGCAACGTCAACTCGACCGAGGCCGCCACGTCGGGGTTGTCTTCCACCACCAGCACGCAGCCGCCGCCAGCCGGTGTGAGGCGGCCCTCGGTGCGGGTCTCCGCGGCCGTGCCCGGCCGCGGCGCGCGCGGCAGGTACAGCGTGAAGCGGCTGCCCTGGCCCGGCACACTGGCCACGCGGATGTCGCCGCCCGACTGCTTGGCGAAGCCGAACACCTGCGACAGCCCGAGGCCCGTGCCCTGGCCGATGCCCTTGGTGGTGAAGAACGGTTCGAAGATCTGCGCCAGGTGTTCGGGCGCAATGCCGGTGCCGGTGTCGCTGATGGACACGGCCACGTAGTCGCCGGCCACCGGCGGCAGCGCCCCGTGGGCGGCGATTTCATCCGCGGCTGCGACGTGCAGCGTCAGCCGTCCGCCGCCCGGCATGGCGTCGCGCGCATTCACCGCCAGGTTGATCAGCGCGGTGTCGAACTGGGTCGGGTCGGCCAGTACGTAGCAGGGCTGTGCGGCCAGGCGCAGGTCGATTTCGATGCGCGAGCCGGTGAGGCTTGCAATCATCTCGCTGACCGCGCGGGTGTTGTGTCCGGCGTCGAAGACTTCGGGCTGCAATGCCTGGCGCCGCGCAAACGCCAGCAGTTGGCCCGTCAGCCGGGTGGCGCGCTCCACGGCGTTGGAGATCGCGTCCATGAAACGTTCGCGCTTGTCGGCGGCCAGGTGTTGCCGGCGCAGCAACTCCATCGACGCCTTGATGACGGCCAGCACGTTGTTGAAGTCGTGGGCCACGCCACCGGTCAGCTGGCCGATGGCCTCCAGTTTTTGCGACTGGCTCAGCGCCTCTTCGGCGGCGCGTTCGCGGGTCACGTCGCGGGCCACGGCGTGCACGTGGCCGCGGTCGGGCACGGCTGTCCAGCTGAGCAGCCGGTAGCTGCCGTCCTTGGCGCGGTAGCGGTTCTCGAAGGCCAGCGTGGTGATGCCTTCGGCCAGTTGGCCCATCTCGGCCGCGGTGTCGGCCACGTCGTCGGGGTGGATGAAGTCGGCCAGCACATGGCCCACCATCTCGTCCGCGGTCCAGCCCAGCAGCCGCGTCGCGCTGGGGTTGACGGCGGCGATCACGCCTTCGAAGTCGCAGATCAGCATCAGCTCCTGCGAAAGCGTCCAGATGCGGTCGCGGTCGCGGGTGCTTTCCACTTGCGCCAGGCGGCGTTCGTGGATGTCGGTGTTGGTGCCGATCCAGCGCGTGATGCCGCCGTCGCCGCCGTCGCCGCCGTCGCCGCTGCGCAGCGGCAGGGCGCGGGCCAGGTGCCAGCGGTACGCGCCGTCGGCCCGCCGCAGCCGGAATTCCGCTTCATACAGCGCGCCACTGGTCAGGCATTGCTGCCACATGGCCCGGGCGGCAAGCAGGTCGTCGGGGTGCAGCAGGTCGGCCCAGGCCGCGCCGTCGAGCGTGCCGCGTTCAACGCCGCTGTATTCATACACCTGGTCGTTGAACCAGTCGAGCAGGCCGTCCGGCGGCGCCGTCCACACGTGGTTCGGCAGCGACTGCGCGAAGGTGCGGAACTGCGCCTCGCTGTCGACCAGCGCCTGCTGCGTGGCGCGGCGCTCGGTGATGTCCTGCACCACGCCCACCATGCGCGCCACCTTGCCGGCGCCGTCGCGTTCGAACTCGGCCTTGCGCGCGATCCAGCGCAGGGCGCCGTCGTTGCCGCGGCGGATGCGGTATTCGACATCCAGCGGCGCGGCCTCCGAGTGGCGCCGGGCTGCGTCCGAGCGCAGCAGTTTGTCCTCGGGCACCACCAGCGCTTCGATGATGGCGGCCGGCACACGTTCACTTTCGGGCACACCGAAGATGCGGTAGAACTGGCGCGTGCCGTACAGCATCTGGTTGCTCAGGTCGATGGCGAACGTGCCCACGCCGCCGGCCTCCTGCGCGCGGTGCAGCCGTTTCTCCGACTGCCTGAGCGCCGCGGCAGCGCGGTGCTGTTCGGTGCGGTCGCGCAGCACCTTGACGAAGCCGACGGGCACCCCGCCATCGCCGCGCAGCAGCGTCATCTCGCCACTGGCCCAGAAGCGCTCGCCCGACTTGCGCAGGTGCCAGCGCTCGTCGTTGGCCACGCCCCGGGCCAGCGCGGTTTCCATCTCGACGCGGATGCGGCCCGCGGCCAGGTCCTCGGGCGTGAAGAAGCGCGACGCGTCCTGGCCCAGCATCTCGTCTTCGGTCCAGCCGAGGGTGCGCCGCGCACCTTCGTTCCAGCGCGTGACGTGGCCGTGCACGTCGGTGGCGATGATGGCGTAGTCGATGGCGCTGTCCAGGATCTGGCGGTTGCGGGTGTTGGACTCGCGTACCTCCGCTTCGGCGACCACGCGGTCGGTCACGTCGACGCCTTCCACGAAGATGCCCGTGACCTCGCCCGCCGCGTTCTTGATGGGCTGGTAGACGAAGTCGACATAACGTTCGTTCACCGGCCCGTTGGGCTCGGCCTGCACGGCGTATTTGGCGCCGGAGCCGGTGAAGGCCTGGCCGGTGCGGAACACGGTGTCGAGCAGGCCGATGTAGCCCTGCGCGGCCGCGTCGGGCAGCGCCTGCGCCACCGTCCTGCCGAGCACGGGGCGGTGGCCCACCAGCTTGTTGTAGCCCGGGTTGGCCAGCTCGATGCGGTGATCCGGCCCGCGCAGCACGGCCATGAAGGACGGGGCCTGTTCGAACAGCTCGACGAAGCGCGCGCGTTCTTCCTCGAGCCGGCGCGCCGTGGCCACCCGCTGCGTGGTTTCCACCACCAGCGCGATGCCGCCCGCGGGTCGGCCGGCCTCGTCGAACACCGGCGAATAGTCGAGGTCGAACCAGGCTTCGGCAAGCGCGCCGTGGCGCTGCAGCACCAGGCGCACATCCTTGTAGGAGATGGCTTCGCCAGCCATCAGGCTGTCGATGTTGATGCGGTTGAAATCGGCCACCTCGGGCCACACGTTAAGCGCGCTTTGGCCCAGCGCCGCGGGGTGTTTGTCGGCGGCGATGACGGCATAGGCCTGGTTGTAGACCAGGATGCCTTCGCGGCCCCACAGCAGGGTCATCGCCACCGGCGACCGGCAGACGAACGACACGGCGGTACGCAGCGGCGGCGGCCACCCGCCGATGGCGCCGAGCGGCGTCTGCGACCAGTCGAACGCGGCGATCGCTCGCGCGGTCTGCGAAGCTCCGAGCGTGGCGACGAAGCCCGTTTCGCCACACGTCTGCGGCGTCTGCACGAAGTTTTCTTGGGTCACGCGCTTGAAGTTGTAGGAGTGTGCGCGCCGCGCTTTCGACCAGATGCCGCGGCGATGGATGGGACGATCATGCCATGGGTCAGCGCGCATTTGTGCGGCGCCGCGTGTGATCGAACGGCCGCCGACGGGCCGCTTGTCAACTGCTGTTGAGTTCGGAAAACCCCCGCGCCGACGCGTGACGCGTTGCACCAGGCCGCATTGGCCCATGGAAGACCTGCGGCCCTACCACCCGGCCATGCGCCGCGTTCGGGATCGGCAACAACATCGAAGCCGTGTTCCACGGGCCGGCGCAGCGCGGCTTCGGTCGGGCTGACGTTCTAGTCGAGCCCGAGGTCGAGCTGCGCCACCAGCGCCTGGCTGTGCGCGTTCAGGCCGCGCACCTGCACCGGGCTGCCGTGTTTGCGCAGGCGCTGGCAGACCTTGTCCAGCGCGGCCACGGCGGTCACGTCCCAGAAATGCGCCTGCGTGAGGTCGATGCGCACGGGCCGGCCCGCCACCTCGCGCACGTCGAAGGCGTCGACCAGCATGTCGGCCGAGGCAAAGAACACCTGGCCGGCCACGCTGTAGACCAGCGTCCCCGCGTCGTCCGAGGTGCGCACCTGCAGCAACCGCGCCACCTTGAAGGTGAAGAACACGCCGCTCATCACCACCCCCACGGCCACGCCTGCGGCCAGGTTGTCGGTGGCCACCGTCACTGCCACCGTGGCCAGCATCACCGCGCTCGAGAGCCGCGGGTGCCGCACCACGCTGCGCAGCGAGGCCCAGTCGAAGGTCGACGCCGAGACCATCACCATGATGGCCACCAGCGCGGCCACCGGCACCTGCGACACCCAGGGTTTGAGCAGCACCATCAGGACCAGCAAAAACACGCCGGCGAACAACGTGGACAGGCGGCCGCGGCCACCGTAGCGCACGTTGCTCACGGTCTGGCCGATCATGCCGCAGCCGGCAATGCCGCCGAAGAAACTGGCCGCCAGGTTGGCCAGGCCAAGGCCGCTGCATTCGCGGTTCTTGGCGCTCGGCGTGTCGGTGAGCTCGTCGACCACGCTGGCCGTCATCAGCGATTCGAGCAGGCCGACCATGGCGATGGCCAGCGCGGGCAGGGCGATGAGCCGCAGCGTCGCCAGCGACCAGGGCACGTCGGGCAGCGCGAAACGGGGCAACGCATCGGGCAGCAGGCCGAGGTCGGCCACGGTCTTCAGCGGCAGATGCAGCCAGGCGCCGGCCAGCGTCACCACCACGATGCACACCAGCGGCGACGGCACGGCCGTGGTAATGCGGGGCAGGCCGTAGATCACCAGCAGGCCCAGCGCGACCATGGCCCAGGTGGCGCTGTTCGCGCCCACCAGGTGCGGCAACTGGGCCGAGAAGATCAGGATGGCCAGGGCGTTGACGAAGCCGGTGCGCACCGAGGTCGAAACGAAGCGCATCAGCACGCCGAGCCGCAGCAGGCCGAACACGATCTGCACCGCGCCCGCCAGGAGGCCCGCCGCGAACAGATACTGCACGCCGTGCGCATGCACCAGCGGCGCGGCCACCAACGCCACCGAGCCGGCCGCGGCCGACACCATCGCCGGCCGGCCGCCGAAGAAGGCGATGGCGATGCTGATCACGAACGAGGCGAACAGCCCGACGGCCGGATCGACTCCGGCCACGAACGAAAACGCGATGACTTCGGGAATCAGCGCGAAGGTGGCGACGGCGCCGGCCATGAGCTCGCGCGGGATGCTGGCGCCCCATTGGGCGCGCAGGCGGTTGAAGGTTTGGGTCATGGCGAGAAAGAAGGTGAGCCCGCTTGGGCGGCGGGGTGAAGCCAGGTTTGCCGATCGGCAATGGCTTCTGCGATGCGATCGGCGGAATTGTAGTCAGCGGCCTTTCAGGCCGGCGGCACGGCCGCGCGAATCTCCGTCAGCAGCGCCGTCGCGGCGGCCGACAGATGCGCGCCCGCGCGGGTCGTCACGCCGATGTGGCGCTGCAGCCCCGCCATCGGCAACCGCAGCATGCACAGCTGGCCGGCGTCGACCTCGTAGCGCATCTGGTGGGTGGACAGCACGGTCAGCATCGGCCCCTGCAGCAACAGCCCGCGCACCAGCGCCAGGTCGCCGGTCTCCACCGCCGGCACCGGCACGGGCTGGCCATGCGCGGTGAAGAAGTCGGCCAGCGACTGGCGCAGCGGCGTGCCCGGCCGCGACAGCACCCAGGGGAAGGCCCGCAGGTCTTCGAAGCGCAGCACGCGCCGCTTGCGCAAGGGGTGGTCGGCCGCGGCCATCAGGCCGAGGCGGTCGGCGAACAGCGGCTCGCTGGTCAGCGCCTTGTCGGTCAGGGGCCGCAGTGCGCCGAGGATGAAGTCGACCTTGCCGCTGAGCAGCCCGGCGCACAGCTGCTCATACGGGCTTTCGAGCGAATGCACGCGCAGCCGCGGGTGTTTGGCCAGCAGCTGGCCGATCGCCACCGGCAACACCTGGGTGCGCACCAGCGGCAGGCTGCCCACGGTGATCACGCCTTCCATCTGGCCGGTTGCCGCGGCGATGTCGTCCTCCAGGTAACGCAGCTCGGCCAGCGCGCGGTCGAAGCGCAACACCCAGCGCGCGCCCGCGTCGGTGGGCATCAGGCCGCGCGCGGTGCGCAGGAAAAGGCGTTGGCCGAGCGCGTTCTCCAGCCGCGCCACGGCGGCGCTCACCGCCGGCTGCGAGATGCCGAGGCGGCGGCCCACGCTGGGCATGTGGTGCACCTCGGCCAGCAGCGACGCGGCCAGCAAACGCTTCTCGTCGAACACCGCGTCGACGGCTGCGGGCGAGGCACCGCCGGGTGCCGCTTCCTCCAGCACGGAGGCGAGTTCGGCCTCGATGCGCAGCAGCCGTGTGTGGGCCAGTTCGCCCGCGGGCGTGAGCAACATGCCGCGGCCGCGGCGCTCGAACAAAGCCGTGCCAAGCGCCTGCTCCAGCAGGGCGATGGAACGGCTGACGGCGGACGCGGCGCGCAACAGCGACTCCGAAGAAGAACGGATGCCGCCCTGGCGCACCACGGCGCCCAGGGTCCGCAGCTTGTGCAGGGAAAGCATGGTAGGCGGTTGGTGAAAACCGCCATGGTGCCACAGCGCATCGGTTCGCCCCATCAATGAATTCGAACAGTCACAACGCGATAAGGCAACCGTCGGGCAAGCCGCCCTGACCACAATGGCGGCATGCGCGAGCGATGCGTGCGGCAGCCCAAGACCGCCACCCTCGCGCAGGAGGAGACACCTTGCAAACCCATCTTTTCAGGCGGCGCGCGCTGCTGCGCGCCATGGCCATGGCGCCGGTCGCGGCCGCGTTGCCCGCCGCGGCGC
>JAQGMQ010000955.1 GCA_028292305.1 Rhodoferax sp. | reverse complement strand
GGCCTCCTGTCCTAGCATGCTCCATGGCCTCAGGTCGGTGCGGCCCCATGGCTTGCCAACGGTCCGTTGTGCCGCGCGTTCGATCGTCATGTCGGAGGTCCTCATTCGCGGGCCGCCGAAGCGGAGTGAGATCGGCGGAAGCCTGGAGTTTCAGCGCGGAGCTGGCGAACAACGACTCACGGCTTCTTCTTGGTCGCGATGAGCGACTGCATGCCGCGGCTCACGACGGAGGACGCGGCGGCGATTGGTGCTGTCGTCTTGCTGGCCTTCGGCTTCTTGAGTTCACGGCTGTTGCGCTTTGGCCTTTGGCCATGTCGAGTTCCTTTGATGGGAGGCGGGAAGCGGCCGGTTTGCCGCGATGGACGGGCGCAACGGGTTCGGCGGGCAGATCCAGACGAGCGGGCAACGGGAACGGCCGCACGCGATCACGCGGCATGCAGGCTCGTGCGCGCGTCCGATAGGGACAGCAGCGTATCGGCACCGGCCTAAGCCCTCGGATTGTCGCGGAGTTCGTCGGCGGCGGTCAGCGTCGCCGGCCTTTCATCGCCGTGTGATATGAGTGGGCCAAGGGGCGTATACAAGGCGAGGCAAGGTCGTCGCATTGCCCAGCCCGTGGCGGACCATCGCGTTGCCGCCGTTCCGACAGTCTCACCACCCTCTCACACGATGCCGCAGCATTGATGCCACGGCATCGCAGGAGAACGAAAGTGACCCAATCCCGACAGCCCGATCCGAAAGCGCCCACCGAACAGCCAGCCGTGGTTGATGCGCAGTTGCGGGCCGCGGTGAGACGATTCCAGGTGCCCAGCCTGCCTCGTGCGCTTTGGGGCGCGGGCTCGACTTTCGTTGGCTTCCTGGCGGTCTGCACGGCGATGTACGCGACGTTCGGCTTGTCCTACTTGCTGACCTTGGGCCTGGCCGTCATCGCGGCCGGCTTCACCGTCCGCCTCTTCATCATCCAACATGATTGCGGCCACGGCTCCTTCCTGGCCTCGCGTCTTGGCAACACCATCCTGGGCCGCCTCTGCGGCCTGGTCACCTTCACACCCTATGCGAACTGGCGGCGGCAGCACGCGGGGCACCACGCCGTCTGGAACAACCTGGACCGGCGCGAGGGCACGGATCTCTATTCGAGCGCCCTCACCGTGGCCGAATACCGGGCGCGCTCGCCGCGGCAGCGCTTTCTGTACCGGCTGAGCCGCCATCCGGTGGTCACGGGCCTACTGCTGCCGCCGCTGGTCTTCCTGCTGCTCTATCGCGTGCCCTTCGATACGCCGAAGGCCTGGCAACGGGAGCGGGTTTCCGTGCACGCGACGAATGCGGGAATCGTCGCGGTCCTCATTGGCCTCGGGCTGGCCCTGGGATTCGAGCGCGTCCTACTAATTCAACTGCCGATCATGGTGATTGCGTCAATCGTTGGCGCTTGGCTGTTCGCCGTGCAGCACCGGTTCGAGAACGCGTTGTGGCAGAGGGATATCACTTGGACCTTCCATGCCGCTGCGCTGGAGGGCTCGTCCTATCTCAAGCTGCCGCGGATCCTTCAATGGTTCACAGGAAATATCGGTTTCCATCACATCCACCACCTCAATCCCCGCATCCCGAACTACCGCCTGGGCGACTGCCATGCCGCCATCCCGGCGCTGCATGCTGCTCCGACGCTCCGGTTTGGGGACGCCCTCCGCGCTCCGTTCTTCGCCTTGTGGGACGAGGAGACGCAGCGGATGGTCGGTTTCGATGATGCAGACCGGGGCGGGTCGGGGCGGACTTCGCGGCAGGTAAGAAGCGCGGAGACATGGTATGCCCCCTGAAAAGTGGTCCTCCCTGAGGTATGGCTTATGGCCAAGATGGAGGACTGCAGATGCCAAGGAAGAGGCACAGTGCTGAGGAAATCGTGACGAAGCTGCGCCAGGTGGAGGTTCTGACGGCGCAGGGTCGCTCTGTAGCGGAGGCGATCCGTTCGATTGGAGTGACGGAGGTGACGTTCTATCGCTGGCGCCGCGAGTATGGTGGCCTGAAGGGCGATCAGGTGAAGCGCCTGAAGGAACTTGAAACGGAGAATGCGCGGCTGCGCCGTGCGGTGTCGGATCTGACGCTGGACAAGATGATCTTGGCTGAGGCTGCGCGGGGAAACTGATCAGCCCCTCCCGTCGGCGGGCCTGCGTGGATCGCGTGATGAGTGAGCTCGGCGTGACGCAACGCCGAGCTTGCCTGGTGCTGGGTCAGCACCGATCGACGCAGCGCCAGGTTTCGACGAGGCCTGACGACGAGGCTGCGTTGACCGCTGAGGTCGTCTCGCTCGCCGTCCAGTATGGCCGTTATGGCTATCGCAGGATTGCCGCGCTGCTGCGGTCCTGTGGCTGGGTGGTGAACGTGAAGCGGGTCGAGCGGATCTGGCGACGGGAGGGGCTGAAGGTTCCGACAAGGCAGCCCAAGCGGGGCCGTCTGTGGCTCAATGACGGCTCGTGCGTGCGGCTGCGCCCGGTGCGCATGAACCACGTGTGGTCCTACGACTTCGTGGAGGACCGGACGCATGACGGCCGCAAGTTCCGG
>JAQGMQ010000954.1 GCA_028292305.1 Rhodoferax sp. | reverse complement strand
ACTGGATGCTGAACGAGTCGGCGCCGTCGAGGTCCATGTCGAACCCGGCATCGCGCAGGACGCGGGCCTTGTTCTCTTCCTTGCTCTTGCACCAGATGAACTCTTCGATGTCCGGGTGATCGGCGTTGAGGATGACCATCTTTGCGGCGCGGCGGGTCTTGCCACCGCTCTTGATCGTGCCGGCCGATGCATCGGCGCCGCGCATGAAGCTGACCGGTCCGCTGGCCGTTCCCCCGCCCTGGAGGAGCTCGTGGCTGGAGCGGATGTTGGAGAGGTTGATGCCCGAACCCGAGCCACCCTTGAAGATGGTGCCTTCCTCGCGGTACCAGTTGAGGATGCCGTCCATCGTGTCGTCGACCGAGAGGATGAAGCAGGCGCTGGCCTGCTGGGGCACGCCCTGCACCCCGATGTTGAACCACACCGGGCTGTTGAACGCCGCCCGCTGGGTGACGAGGATGTACTTCAACTCGTCGCTGAACGTGTCCGCCTCGGCCTCGTCCACGAAGTACCCACCTTCGATGCCCCACTTCGTGATCGTGTCGACGACCCGGTCGATGACCTGACGCAGCGACTGCTCGCGCCCGGCCGTGCCGAGCGTGCCACGGAAGTACTTCTGGGCGACGCTGTTCGTCGCGTTCAGCGACCAGCCGACCGGGAACTCGACCCCGAGCTGCTCGAACGCCACCGTGCCGTCCTTCCAGTTCGAGATGCGCGCATCGCGATGCTCCCAGACGACCTGATCGAACGGATGCACACCCGGTGTCGTGAAGTGACGGCGGATGCCGATCGAGAGTCGTTCTGGAGCCAGTGACATGGTGGGAGTTTCCTTACGTTCAGCGTATGCGCAGGGTGGGCAAGCTCACCACAAGATGTTGTGTCCTTTGCTTGCAAAGCCCCGACTCAGACACAACCAGTAGCGAGATGGAAGATTACACCATTGTAGTTACACCGCTGTCAAGGACAACTTTTTCGGTGCCTTTCGAGCCACCTCAGCGGTGTCGAAAGCGCTCGACGGGGGTCGGGAGCGAGCTGTGATAGTGGCCGCGGCGCGAGGTCGCAGGTATGGGACGCCTGCCCCGAGTCGCGTCGCCTGACCGAAGTCAGGAGGACGCTTCCCCCATCCGCGCCTCGTCGCCGCAGCCATTCACGGTGAGCAGCGTACGGCCCCTTGCCTGTGGATGAAAAGGGGTACAACCATGTGAATTTGATCTGTATTGGCGGGGGACGCTCTGTGTACGCGGAGTGGACGCCCGGTGGACGCAGGGTGACTTCTCGGTGTCCAGGGAGCGGTGCCGACGACCGTGAAGCCGTTGCTTACCTGGCCACGAGCGTGACGGGGATCCCGTTGAGCACCGAAGTGCCCGACAGCGGGTCGAGCGCCTCGTGATCGGTGAGCACGTTCGAGTTCACACCGGGTCGCTCGGACGCGACGCGCAGCCGCGTGCCCTCCATCGAGTGTCCCCAGCCATGGGGAAGGCTGACCACGCCCGGCCGGATCGCCTCGGTGACCTCGACGGCTGCATCGACGCTCCCCACCCGGCTGGTGACCGTGGCGTACCCGCCGTCGACGAGTCCGAACTCGACCGCATCATCAGGGTGGACCTGCAGCGTGCACCGCGGCGCGCCCTTCACCAGCACCCCGATGTTGTGCATCCACGAGTTGTTGGAGCGCAGATGGCGACGGCCGATGAGCACGAGCGGCTGTGCGGCCATGCCGGCCATCGCCTCGAGCAGCCGAGGGACATCGGCCGCGAGCGCCGGATGGGCGAGCTCGATCCGCCCACTCGGGGTGCGCAGCAACTCGGGCAGGCGCGGCTCCAGGGCGCCGAAGTCGACGCCATGAGGGTGATCGATCAACATCTGCAGGGTCGCGCCACCGGGAGCGACGCCGAACGCATCACCGAACGGTCCGATGCGCAGCATCAGATCGAGCATTCGCTCCGGTCCGCGGCGGCCGTCGGCCGACAGCGTGGCGAGGATCTCGTCGGCATCGCGGCCGTGGACCCGCGAATGGGGATCGGCGACCGCGTGGTGGACGAGCGACCCGATCGCCCGCTCGTCGGCGGTCGCGGGGTCGGCATCGATGTCGGCACCCTGGAACAGCAGGGCCAGTTTGGCGAGGATCTCCCACTCGTCGGGCTGGCCGTCGTCGAGCGGCAGAGGCGCCGGGCTGTAGTTGGCCACATTGCGCACGGCGAACTGCAGCAGCAACAGGTCGTAGTGGCTGCGCTGGAGCTGCGACGGCGGAGGGAGGATCACGTCGGCGTGCCGGGTGGTCTCGTTGAGGTAGATGTCGACGCTCGCCATGAAGTCCAGACCGGCGAACGACTCGGCCAGCCGTCGGCCGTCGGGCGTGGAGAGCACCGGGTTGCCGGCCAGGGTCAGCACAGCCTTGATCTGTCCCTTGCCGGGGGTGTCGATCTCCTCGCGGAAGCACGAGACCGGCAGTTCGCCGCCGAACTCCGGCATGTCGCGAACCCGGCTGCGCCAGATGTCGAAGTGGCCGGCGCCGAGCAGCCCGTTCTTCGCGGCGTCGATCGCCGGCTCGGGGAAGAGCACTCCGCCGACCCGGTCGAGGTTGCCCGACAGGATGTTGAGCAGGTTGATCGCCCACTGGCAGATCGACCCGAAGCCCTGGGTCGACAGGCCTATCCGGCCGTACGCGGCGGAGCCGTCCGCAGCGGCGAACTCCCGGGTGATCCGGCGGATCTCTGCGGCTGGGACGCCGCTGACCGTCTCGGCGTACTCCGGCGTGAAGTCGGCGATCGCCGCTCCGAGGGCATCGGTGTTGTCGACATACGCCGGCGGGTTCGCGAGGCCCTCGTCGAGCAGGGTGTTGACCATCGCCATCAGCACGACCGCGTCACTGGCCGGGCGGATGAAGTGGTGCTCGCTGGCGACCTTCGCGGTCTCGGTCCGGCGCGGGTCGAAGACCACCATCTTGCCGCCGCGCGCCTTGAGCTCGCGGACCCGGTTCGGGAAGTCCGGCACCGTCATCAGCGAGCCGTTGGAGGCCATCGGGTTGGCGCCGAAGACCAGGAAGTAGTTGGTCCGGTCGATGTCAGCGACCGGCAGCAGCAGCTGGTGGCCGAACTGGAGCATGCCGACGTACATGTGCGGGATCTGGTCGACCGAGGACGCCGAGAACTTGTTGCGCGTCTTGAACGTCTTGATCAGCTCGAACCCGTGCGTCATCGAGCCGAGCGAGTGCGCGTTCGGGTTGCCGACGTAGATCCCGAGCGCGTTCTTGTCGTTCTCGTTGACAGCCTTCGCCAGTCCGTCCGCGACGGCGTCGAGCGCCTCGTCCCAGGAGATCTCGGTCCAGACGGCGTCCGCGCCCGTGCCCGTACGGCGGATCGGCCGGCGCAACCGGTCGGGATCGGTGTAGATGTCGGCCAGGGCGACACCTTTGGGGCAGATGTGCCCGCGGGAGAGCGGGTCGTCCTCGTTGCCGCGGATGTTGGTGACGGCGCCGTCCTCGATGGTCAGCTTCAGTCCGCAGATGGCTTCGCAGAGGTTGCACACGCCGAGCTTGGTCTGGGTCATGTCTCGGATGGTCCCACGATTTCACGCTTCAGGGGAGCGCTGATAGCCTTGGTTGTTGCCGTTTGATCGGCCGCGGATCCAAGTGCCCGGAGGGACAAGCCCCGGCGCGCCGCGCAGCGAACATATGAAGGGAGTCGACGTGTCCATCGGTACTGACGCAGAGACCAAGAAGAAGATCATTGCCGAGTACGCCGTCATTGACGGTGACACCGGTTCCCCCGAGGTTCAGATCGCGCTGCTCTCGCACCGCATCTCGCACCTCACCGACCACCTCAAGTCCCACAAGCACGACCACCACAGCCGTCGTGGTCTGCTGCTCCTCGTGGGCCAGCGCCGTCGCCTCCTGAACTACTTGGCGAAGACCGACATCGAGCGCTACCGCTCGATCGTGCAGCGCCTCGGCCTGCGTCGATGACTTCCGCACGGCGGTTCGCCTTCTTGGCGGGCCGCCGTGTGTCTTATCTTCACCACTGAGTAACAACTGAATACAAACCATTAACAGGAGCGGCCCGCGATACGCCGGCCCGGTCCTCGGTAGTGGCCTCCCGTGCCGTGCACGGTGGGCCTCGATCGAAGACCGGCCACCTCCCTCACAGTCGTGAGGACGCAGGCAGTGCCTCACTCGTAGCCCTTGCGGGCTAAACATGGGCTCGCGGAACGCTCCGCGAAGTAGAGAGCAAGGACCCTTGAACCATTCTTCTGACGGACCCGTCATCTCCGAAGTTACGACCGTTCTCGACAACGGCAAGTTCGGCACCCGTACCATCCGCTTCGAGACCGGCCTGCTGGCCCGTCAGGCTGCCGGCGCCGTCGCGGCCTACCTCGACGAGGACACGATGCTGCTCTCGGCGACC
>JAQGMQ010000924.1 GCA_028292305.1 Rhodoferax sp. | reverse complement strand
ACCGCAACTGCCCACTCAGCGTGGGGGCGGCAGTTACACGTCGTCGTCGCCTGCGGTCTCGGCAACGCCTGTGCCGCCGACGACGCCGGCCACGCCCACCGCCGTTCCCGGCGCGCCCGCAGCAGTGGACGGCACCACCGTGCCTGGAGCGGCGCTGCCCACCGGCAGCCAGGGCACGCCGATTCCCGCGGGCAGCCAGGGACCACCGCTCGCACCGGGCAGCCAGGGAACGCCGGTGCCCGGGTCCACGCCCACGACGCCGGTTCCCGTGGGCGCAGAGGGGTCCCCTCAGCCCGCCAGCGTTCAGCAGGGCACCGCGCCCACCGGCAGCCAGGGCACGCCGCTCCCCGCGGGCACTCCCACCCTGGTGGCTCCGACGACGACCGTGATCGCGCCTCCCCCAGCCTGATCGGCATCGTCAGGAGTGGCTTGACCACCACACGTACAACTGGTCGAGGTTGGGGCCGTCCTGCGCCCCGTCGACAGAGTTGAGCGTCAGCTTCGCCTCGTCCGTCCATGCCAGAGTCGGGACGGTGTCGCGGAAGCCACAGACGAGCGTGCCACTCACCTGCTGAGGGGTTGCGTTGCGCCGCCACGCGCCCGGCGACTGAATGTTGCCGGGGCAGTTGACCACCCGGGTATTGGCCACGGCGGCGCCGAACGCGGAATCGAGCGCGGACTCGTCACGGAACAGCGTGAACGTCGCCGCGGGCGGTCCACCGGCGTCGGCGTTCCTGGTGCAGACCAACTTCGCGAGCGCCGCAGCGGGCACATCCGTCGGTATGCACGCCTCCGACGTATATCCCGGCGGCAGCGCGCCCAGAAGCTTCTGCTGCGCTTCGGCATTCACCGGTAGGGCGGCGGCGCTCGACGGCGTCGCGTCCGCGCCAGGGGCGCCGGAGGACGGCCACAGCAGCCAGATGGCCAGCACGGCGATGACGACCGCCGCGACGAGTGCCGCGACGATCGGTCCGGTGGGAAACTGGTTGGGCCTGGCCGCAACTGCCCGCGGATCCACGGTGAGCGGTTCGGTGTAGAGGCTCGTGAAGGCGTCGCGCGCCGGTGAATCCGGGCCGTCGGTGGGAGGTGCCGACCCTGCGTCCATGGCGCCGATCTGCTCGGTGAGGGCGCGGGCGAAATCGGAACAGCGGGCGAACCGACTCTCGGGCCGTTTGGCCAGTCCGATCGTCAGCACCGGGTCGAGTGCGGCGAGTTCCGGGCGCTTCGCGGCGAGAGTCGGCGGCTTGGAGTTCAGGTGGTCCCTGATCACCTCGGCGGGATCCTCGCTCGGGAACAACGGCTCGCCGGTCAGCAGGTGGTACGCCGTCGCCGCCAGCGCGTACTGGTCGGCGCGACCGCTGACCTCGTCGCCGGACAGCTGTTCGGGCGCGCAGTAGGCCACCGTTCCGATCGCCGTCATCGTGGCGGTCGCATCGTCGACGTCGTTGATGTCGCGGGCAATTCCGAAGTCGGTCAACAGGATTCGCTGCTCGCCGTCGTCGTCGAGGTGGGTCAGCATGATGTTGGCCGGCTTGACGTCACGGTGCAGCAGCCCGCGTTTGTGGGCACTGTCCAACGCACTCGCGACGGCGGTGACGATGCGGGCCACCTCGCCGGGAGGCATTCCGGACGGATGGCGTTCCGCGACGAGGCGGGAGGCGTCGAGTCCATCGACGTAGTCCATCGAGATCCACAGCTGACCGTCGGCCTCGCCGCGGTCGTGCACGCCGACGATGTTGGGATGCCAGAGCGTCGAGGCGACGTCCGCTTCGCGGTTGAAGCGGGCGCGATACTCGGTGTCGGCCGACCAGTCGGACGGAAGCAGCTTCAGGGCGTCGCGTCGCGGAAGCCTCGGATGCTTGGCGAGATAGACACGGCCCATGCCGCCGGAGCCGAGTAGCCCGATGATCTCGTAGCCGGCGAAGATCTGCCCCTCCGCCAATTCGTCATCCGGCAGGGGCGGGGGCGACGGCCACGAATCCGGCGGCGGCGAACTCATGCCGGTTCCTCCGAATCGCTCAGTGTGACTACCCATCCCACGCGTCGGTATTGAGGGTAGTGCGCGACGGCGCTCGCAGGCGCAGGCGTGGCGCGCCGCGCTACATCCGGCGGGGGAGGTCGTCGCCGTCTCCGTGGCGCGGAGGCGCGACGGGTGCCTGCCCCGCGCCGTGGGGAGCGGCGCCAGGCGAGGCAGCGTCGAGCGGTGGCCGGCGATCCATGGCTTCCTCGTCCCTTGCCTCGCGGTCCCTTGCCTCGCGGTCCCTGACTTCGCGCTCGTTCTGATCGGACGACTCGTCACGCGGCGGCGCAGCGCCTGCACCGCCCGAACCCTGACCTGCCGTCGACTGGCCCCCCGACGGTTGGCCGCCGCCGCTCGAACCGCCGCCTCCGGCGCCCTTCATGGCCTGCTGCATCATCGAGCCGAACTGGCCCGCCTGACCACCGAGGGCCTGGGCGGGCGCCCCCGCCTGCTGTGCCGTCTGACCCAGTTGCCCGAGCTGCCCGAGCATCTGGCCGAGTTGCCCGACCGACTGACCACCCTGATCGTCGGCGTTCTGGTAGGCCGTATCGGCCGCACCCAGCTTTCCGGAGAAGTTGGTCTCCTTCGCCTGCAGCGCGGCGACGCTGGCGGCCATCGGTGCGGTCAGCGTCGGGAGTACCGCGGAGATCGTCATGCTCATCGCGTCCTCGCCGGGCGGGAGCATCGGAATCTCTGGCAGCTCGACGCTGGCGGGATCCCAGTTCAAGTTGCCAGGAGTGTGCATCGGGTCCATGGACATCAGCAGATTCTTCCCCGTGCGTCACCAGTCATCGTCGACGTCTTCGTCGAGGTCGTACTCCAGCGGGGGCGGGGCGGCCAACGAGGTTCCGGTGCCACCGCTCTCGCCGCGGTGGCCCATCATGCCCATGCCGCCAGCACCCATGCCACCGCCGCTTGCATTGACCGGCGCCAGGCCGCCGACCGCCGAACTGCCCGCGCCCGCGGGGCGTACGGCGACGTCCCCCGAGCTGCCGACGAGGCTGGCCAGCGCCGGTGACTGCGGCGACAGACCGCCCGAGCCCGGCAACGACGCGGCCTTCACCATGCCGCCCCCCGCGCCCGCCCCCGAGCCACCTGCCAAGGGGTGGTTCGAGAACGCCGAAAAGGGCATCGCTGCGCCACTCGACCCGCCTTTGCTGCCTGCGGACATCAGCTGCTGCAGGGGTTGCATCAGCTGCTGAAGTGGCTGCATCAACTGCTGGGGCGCCTGTGTCAGCATTCCGCCGATCTGCTGCGGCAGCTGCATGGCCATCTGGCCCATCTGCATCATCATCTGCATCGCCTGCTCGGAGCCCTTGTCCGCTGCCTGCGATGCCTGTGCCGCGCCAGGCGGAGTGCCGGGGTTGGGGATGTTGGGCGGCACTCCGAGGCCCGACGCCAGCTCGGCCGAGTTGGCGTTGACGTAAGCGATGTTCTGCGACAGGCCCAACTTGATACGGCTCTGCACCAGCTGCTGGGCGTTGCCAAACGGCATGGCCGCGATGGCCTCGCACTCCTGTTGGGTCTCGACCGCGGTGGTGTTCACCAGGACCTTCGTCTTGGCGACCGTGGCCTCCATGCTGCGAAGCTTCGCCGCGATCGCCGCCGCCTGGGCGGCATTGGCCTCGTGGC
>JAQGMQ010000126.1 GCA_028292305.1 Rhodoferax sp. | reverse complement strand
GGCCCCGAGCAAGGCACGGGCGCCAACACCTACGGCGGCTATTCGAACCACATGGTGGTGCGCGAATCCTTCGTGCTGAAGATCAACCACCCCGCAGCCGACCTGGCCGCCGTGGCCCCGCTGCTGTGCGCCGGCCTCACCACCTCTTCGCCGTTGCGCCAATGGCAGGTCGGCCCGGGCCACAAGGTCGGCATCGTCGGCCTGGGCGGGCTGGGCCACATGGGCGTGAAGATCGCGGCGGCCATGGGTGCCCATGTGGTGCTGTTCACCACCTCGGCCAACAAGCGCGAAGATGCGCTGCGCCTCGGCGCCAGGGAAGTCGTGGTGTCGAAGAACCCCGACGAGATGGCGGCCCACACCGGCAGCTTCGACTTCATCCTGAACACCGTGGCCGCGCCGCACGACCTCGATGCCTTCCTGGCGCTGCTGAAGCTGGACGGCACCATGACCCTGGTTGGCGCACCCGAAACGCCGCACCCTTCGCCCAACGTGTTCAGCCTGATCATGAAACGGCGCCGCCTGGCCGGCTCGCTGATCGGCGGCATCGCCGAGACCCAGGAGATGCTCGACTTCTGCGCGCAGCACGGCATCGTCTCGGACATCGAAGTCATCCGCATGGACGAGATCGAAGCCGCCTACCAGCGCATGCTGAAGAGCGACGTCAAGTACCGCTTCGTGGTCGACATGTCCACGCTCTGAGGCGACGCGCGGCGATTGGGCCAGGGGCTCAGACGCCGAGCACCTGCTCCAGCGCCGCCGGTGCCGCCACCAGGTCAACAGACGCTGACGCCAGCACGATCCGGCCCTTCTCCATCACCACGGCCAGGTCGGTGTGGGCCAGCACCTTGCGCCAGTCGCGGTCGACGATCAGGGTCGAGATGCCGGTGGCGCGGATCTCGGAGATGACGCGCCAGATCTCGGCCACGATCAATGGCGCCAGGCCTTCCGTGGCTTCGTCGAGGATCAGCAGGTTCGGGTTGGTCATGAGCGCACGGCCGATCGACAACATCTGCTGCTCGCCGCCCGAGAGCTGCTGCCCGCCGAACGCAAGCCGTTCGGTCAGCCTGGGGAAGGTGTGCATGACGCGGTCGAAAGTCCAGTCGCGCGCGCCGTGCACGCCGGGCCGCTCGCTCATGCGCAGGTTTTCGCGCACCGACAGATTCGGAAAGATGCCGCGGCCTTCGGGCACGTAGCCGATGCCGAGCCGCGCCATCTTCTCCGGCGTCCAGCCGGTCACGTCGCGGCCCTCGAACACCACCCGCCCGGACGCGGGCCGCACATAACCCATCAGTGTGCGGATCAGCGTGGTCTTGCCCATGCCGTTGCGGCCCAGCAGGCCGAGCGAGGTGGCGGCCGGGATGTCGGCGTCGACACCGCGCAGGATGTGGCTGTCGCCGTAGTAGGTGTTGATGCCTTCGAGCTTGAGCATGTCAGTGGCCTTCACCGAGATAGGCGGTGCGGACTTCCGGGTTGTTGCGGATGGCCGCCGGGTCGCCGGTGGCGATCACCGCGCCGTTGACCATCACCGTGATGCGGTCGGCGATGCGGAACACGGCGTCCATGTCGTGCTCGACCAGCAGGATCGCGTGGGTGGCCTTGAGCCGCGTCAGCAGCGCCAGCATGCGTTCGGTTTCTTCGGCGCCCATGCCGGCCAGGGGTTCATCGAGCAACAACACACGCGGCCGCGTGGCCAGGCACATGGCGATCTCCAGCTGCCGCTTGGCGCCGTGGCTCAGCGTGCCGCAGATGCGGTCGGCCAAGGCTTCGAGCCCGGCCGCGGCCAGCGCCTCGTCGGCCGCCGCGTTGCTCCTGGCGCACTGGTCGGCCGCCTGCCACAGCGCCCAGGGTTTGGCCACTGCGGCCTGTGCGCACAGGCGGCAGTTTTCACGCACCGTGAACTCGGGGAAGATGGTGGTGCGCTGGTAGCTGCGGCCGATGCCTTCGCGGGCGCGGCGTGACTGCGGCCTGCGCGTCACGTCTTCGCCTGCCAGCAGAATGCGGCCGGCCGAGGCTTCGATCTCGCCCGACAACATGTTGATCAGCGTCGACTTGCCGGCGCCGTTGGTGCCGATCACCGCATGCACTTCGCCCAGGTGCAGGTCGAGGCTCACGTCGTTCACCGCCACCAGGCCGCCGAAGCGGCGCGTCAGCTGGTGCACGGACAGCAGGCTGCCGCTCATAAGTCGCCCTTTGGTGACAGCCGTGCGGCGATGCCGATCAGGCCCTTGGGCAGCAGCGCCACGAAGGCGATGATCGCCAGGCCCAGCGTCAGTTGCCAATGGTCGGCCAGCGGCCCGACGAAGGCCTGCGTCGACAAAACTTCCTTCAGCAACGTGAAGGCCACGGCCCCGATGATGGCGCCGCGCAAATGGCCGAGCCCGCCGAGGATGATCATCAGCAGGACCTCGCCCGAGTTGTGCCAGGCCAGCAGCTCCGGGTTGACCACGCCGTCGCGGGCCGCGAGCAGAAAGCCCGCCAGCCCGGCCAATGCGCCGGCCAGCGTGAAGGCCGCCAGCTTGTAGCCATACACGGCGAAGCCTGCCGCCCGCATGCGCTGCTCGTTGACGCGGATGCCGGCCAGCGCCGCGCCGAAGCGCGAGCGACGCACCAGCGCCAGCAGGCCGTAAGTAGCCGCCAACGCGGCCAGCACCAGGTAGAACTGCACGCGCCGGTTTTCCATGTCGAGCGCCCCAAGCGCCGGGCGCACGTACATGTAGATGCCGTCGCTGCCGCCGCCGAGCTTGGTGTCATGGGCCACGAAGTAGGCCATCTGGGCAAAGGCCAGCGTCACCATGATGAAGTACACCCCGCGGGTGCGCAGGCTCAGCGCGCCGACCACCAAGGCGTACAGGCCGGCCGCACCCATGGCCAGCGGCAGCAGCCAGGCGATGGAGCCGCCCTCGGCCCCCGAGGCCAGCACGGTGGCATAGGCGCCGATGCCGTAGAAGGCCGCATGGCCCAGGCTCACCAGGCCGGTCATGCCGACCAGCAATTCAAGGCTCAGCGCGAAGATCGACAGGATCATGATCTTCACGACGAAGTCCGACACGTAGGGGCTGAACAGCGGGCCCAGCAGGCCGAGCGCCACCGCGCACAGCAGCGGCACAAATCTGGAGAAATCGGCAAGGCGGCGCATCAGCTTCTTCGTCCCATCAGGCCTTCGGGCCGCCATATCAAAACGATCGCCATCAACACGTAGACGCCCATGCCGCTCAGCTCGGCGAACAGCAGCTTGCCGAAGGTGTCGACAAAGCCCACCAGCAGCGACGCGATCAGCGCCCCGGGTATCGAGCCGATGCCACCGATCACCACCACCACGAAACAGATGATCAGCACGCTGCCGCCCATGCCCGGGTAGACGGAAGACATCGGCGCGGCGATCATGCCCGCCAGCGCCGCCAGGGCCACGCCCGCCGCGAACACGATCCGGTAGAGCTTGCGGATGTCGATGCCGAGCCCGCGCACCATGTCGCGGTTGCTGGCGCCGGCGCGGATCATCATGCCGAGCTTGGTGCGGTTCACCACCAGGTACAAGGCCAGCGCCAGCACGATGCAGGCCGCGGATGCGAAGAGGCGGTACCACGGATACGTCATCAGGCTGCCGAGCGCGAAGCTGCCGTCCAGCCAGGGCGGGGCCTTCACACCGTGCACGTCGTTGCCAACGAAGATCGAGCGCAGCTCTTCGAACACCAGGATCAGGCCGTAAGTCATCAGCACCTGCTGCAGGTGGTCACGCTGGTACAGGTAGCTGAAGAAGGCCCATTCAAGCAGGTAGCCGAACACCGCGGCCAGCAGCACGCCGGCCACCAGCATCACGATGAACTGGTCGCCGAACAGCGGCGACAACGCGAACGCCATGTAGGCGCCCAGCATGTAGAAGCTGCCGTGCGCCAGGTTGATGACGCCCATGATCCCGAAGATCAGCGTCAGCCCCGAGGCCACCAGGAACAGCAGCAAGCCGTACTGGACCGCGTTCAGGCATTGGACGAGAAAGGTACCAATATCCATGGTGGAAAGTCACTCAAATTGAGACGGTTGAGGAAAGGACGCGATCGGGGGGCGCAGGCGCCACCCTCACCCCAGCCCTCTCCGCGTGCGGCCCTTCGGCAGGCTCGGCATGAACGGGGTGCCAGTCGACGACCGGGTGCGCCTATTTCACATCCGGCAGCCGCGCGCGGGGTCGGCCAGCGACTTCGAAGCAATGCTCACCAGCTTGTTTTCCTTGCCGTCGACCTTGCGCAGGTAGATGTCCTGCACCGGGTTGTGCGACTTGCCGACCGAGAACGGGCCGCGCGGGCTGTCGATCTTGGCCTTCTCGATGGCCGAGGCGAATTCGGCCTTCTTGCTGATGTCGCCCTTCACCGCGGCCAGGCCGATGCCCAGCATCTGCGCGGCGTCATAACCCTGCACCGCGTACACGTCGGGCTGCAGCTTGAACGACTTGGCGTAGGCGGTGCGGAAGGCCGTGTCGCGTGGCGTGTTCAGGCCATCGGCGTAATGCAGCGTGGTCAGCATGCCCTGGGCCGCAGCGCCTTGGGCGTCGAGCGTGCCATCGGTCAGGAAGCCGGGGCCGTACAGCGGAATGGTTTTGTCCAGACCTGCGGCTGCGTAGTCCTTGACGAACTTGACCGCGCCGCCGCCCGCAAAAAACGCGTAGACGGCATCGGGCTTGGCGGCCGCGATCTCGGTCAGCAGCGCCTGGAATTCGACGTTGGGGAAAGGCACGTTGAGCTGCTTGGTGACCTGGCCGCCGGCCTTCTCGAAGCCCTCCTTGAAGCCGTTGACGGACTCGTCGCCGGCCGCGTATTTCCAGGTGATGGTGATGGCCGTTTTCTTCTTCTCCTGCTTGGCGGCGACTTCGCCCATCGCAAACGCCGGCTGCCAATTCGAGAACGAACTGCGGAAGATGTTCGGCGCGCACATCGGGCCGGTGACGGCGTCGGCACCGGCGTTCGGCACGATCAACACGGTGCCGCTTTCCTTGGCGGCCTTGGCCATGGCCATGGCCACGCCGGAGTGCACCGTGCCGACGATCACGTCGACGTTGTCGCGCTTGATCAGCTTGTTGACGTTGTCGGTGGCCTTGGCCGGATCGGACTCGTCGTCCACCTTCACGTATTCGATCTCGCGGCCGCCGAGCTTGCCGCCCTGCTGTTCCACGTTGAGCTTGAAGCCGTTTTCAATGGCCACGCCCAGCGCCGTGTAGGTGCCGCTGTAGGGCAGCATCAGGCCCACCTTGAGCTTGGCCTGCTGCGCGTGGCCGAGGCCGGCGATGCAGCTGAGTGCGAGTGTGGCCACCGTGAGGCGTGCCG
>JAQGMQ010000104.1 GCA_028292305.1 Rhodoferax sp. | reverse complement strand
CACGGCTGGAAGATGGACGTGGACGGCAACGTGGTGGAGATGGTGTCCGAGCCCGCCGCCAGCGGCATGGCGCAGAAGACCAAACACCTGGCCTATCCCACGCAGGAATGGGGCGGCTTCGTCTGGGCCTACATGGGGCCTGCGGAGCACAAGCCTGATTTCGTGCCGCCGGCCTGGGCGCCCACGGCCGATGCGCAGGTCACCATCGCCAAGGCGCTGATCCCGTGCAACTGGGCACAGAGTCTTGAAGGCGCGATCGACTCTGCGCACAGCTCGAGCCTGCACTCGTCGGACATGGTGCCGGCGCGTGTGGGCGGCGCCGAGGCCACCGAGACCACCTGGCTGCGGCCTTCGACCGACAAGGCGCCGCGCATGCAGGTCGAACGCGGCAGCTACGGCTTCCGCTACGCCGCGATCCGCCGGCCCATCACCGGCGCCGCCGCCAACGACTACATCCGCTCCACCGTGTTCGTAGCCCCGGCCACGGCGCTGATCCCGCCGAACAACCTGTACAACGTGGCCAACATCAACGTGCCGATGGACGACACCAACACGGCCTTCTATTTCATCGCCTGGGGACACAAGGACCAGACCCCCGACACCGCCACCTGGCGCAAGTTCCTGGGCCAGACCGTGGGCGTGGACCTCGACCCCGGCTACGTGCCGCTGCGCAACCGCTCCAACATGTTCTGGCAGGACCGCGGCGCGATGAAGGCCGGCAACTTCACCGGCATCACCGGCTTCCCGAACCAGGACATCGCCATGTGGGTCACCATGGGCCCGATCGCCAACCGCAGCCATGAACGCCTGGGTGCGAGCGACATCGCCGTGGTCGAGTTCCGTAAGCAGATGCTCGATGCGGTGCAGGCGTTTCAGGCGGGTGGCCAGGCCATCGGCACCGGCGACAAACGCATCCCGGCCAGCGTCGTGGCGTTCCAGGCCATCGTGCCCAAGACCACCGACTGGCGTGCCTATGCCGCGCACTACGTGTGGAACGGCAACGAGCCGGCGCTCGAACCTTCGTATTCCACCAGCGTGCCCGCCGATGCACCGCAGGCGGCCAGTGCCGTGCCCTGAGCCGGTCAACGCTGGCTGACATTCTCACTATAAAAACTGGAGACAACCCCATGAAACGTCGCAACACCCTGCTGGCCGCCGCCGCGCTGGCCGCCAGTCTGCTGGCCCCGCTGGCCACACACGCACAAGCCGCCTACCCCAACCGCGCGATCCGCTTCGTCGTGCCGTATTCGGCCGGTGGCCTGCCCGACACCGTGGCGCGCATCTTCGCCCAGCGCCTGGGCGAGCGGCTCGGCCAGGCGGTGGTGGTCGACAACAAACCCGGCGCCAACGGCGTGGTGGCGGCCCAGGCCATTGCCACGGCGCCGCACGACGGCTACACCTTCCTGGTGACCGACGGCTCGATGTTCTCCATCAACCCGGCGCTCTACAAGAACCTGGGCTACGACTACAAGCGCGACCTGCTGCCCGTGTCGCTGGCCGCGCGGGCGCCGCTGTACCTGGCGGTCAACCCCAAGGTGCCGGCCAACACGCTGCAGGAATTCATCGCCCTGGCAAAGGCCAAACCGGGCACGCTGAACTACGGTTCATCGGGCGTGGGCAGCACCCACCACCTGACCATGGAGGCGATGAAACACGCGCTCGGGCTGGAGATGACACACGTGCCGTTCAAGGGGTCGGGCCAGTCGGTGCCGGCGCTGATCGGCGGCCAGGTCGAGGTGTTGTTCTCGGCCTTGCCGTCGCTGTCGGGCTTCGTGAAGTCGGGCCAGGTGAAGCTGCTGGCCACCAACGCCGCGCAACGCTCGGCCCAGGCGCCCAACGTGCCGGCCATTGCCGAAATCATCCCCGGCTTCGACTTCGCCCCCATCGTCGGCGTGCTGGCCGCCGTGGGTACGCCCGCCGAAGCCATCGACCGCATCAGCACCGAAATGGCCCAGATCGCCAAGATTCCCGAGGTGGTGCAGGTGCTGAACAATGCCGGCATCGACCCCATCGGCGCGGGCCCCGCCGACTACAACAAGGCCATCCTCGGTGAAAACGAACGTCTGGCAAAGGCTATCTCCGCCGCCGGCATCAAGTCCGAATAGGCTTGGCCCACCCCCAAGTCGCTCACTTCGTGTAGCTCTCCCCCCCTTGCAGGGGGCGACACCAGCGGCCGGGCAAAGCCCGTTCCGCGGTGCCCCTGGAAGGAACGCCAATTCAGTTGGTTCCTGTTTTTTGACGAAATGTGAAATCTGATATGTCCAAGCTTAAATTGACCTTCGGCTGCTGGAACTACGACCGCACCCGTGCACTCATGGACGGCAGCGTGCAGCCCGATGGCATCGACATCAACTACCTCAACATGCCGGTGGAAGAGACCTTCTTCCGCATGCTGCGCCACAAGGAATTCGACATCGCGGAGATGTCGCTGTCGTCCTATTCGGTGTCGATGCACAAGCCCGAGCGGCCGTTCGTGGCGATACCGGTGTTCCCGTCGCGGTTCTTCCGGCATTCATGCATCTACGTGAACGCGAAGTCGGGCATCCGCGAGGCCAGGGACCTGATCGGCAAACGCGTGGGCAACCCCGAATACCAGATGACGGCACCGGTGTGGATTCGCGGCATTCTGTCCGACCACTACGGCGTGCCGGTGGACAGCGTCACCTATTTCACCGGTGGCGAAGAAGAGCCGGGCCGTTCTGAAAAGATCAAGCTCGACCTGCCACCCAACATCAAGGTCGAGGCCATCGGCCCCGATCAGACGCTGGCCCAGATGCTGCTGGACGGCGAGATCGACGCGCTCTACACGGCCCGCATGCCGTCGAGTTTCCTGAACGGTGGCGGCAAGGTGAAGCGCCTGTTCGAAGACTACGAACAGGTCGAACGCAACTACTTCCAAGAGACCAGGATGTTCCCCATCATGCACACCGTGGCCATCCGCCGCGACGTGTACGAGGCCAACCGCTGGATCGCGCGCTCGATGATGAAGGCGCTCGAGGAATCGCAGCGCCGCACCTATGAGGATCTGTACGAGACGGCCGCGCTGAAGACCATGCTGCCCTGGCTCACGTCGCACGTGGAGCAGGTCAAACGCGAGATGGGCGCCGACTTCTGGCCCTATGGTTTCGAGAAAAACGAAGAGACGCTGCGCACCTTCCTGCGCTACCACTTCGAGCAGGGCCTGTCGAAGCGGCTGCTCGACCCCAAAGAGCTGTTTGCGCCCGAGTCGCTGGAAGCCTTCAAGATCTGATGACCGACACCACGCTCGGTTTGCTGCTGGCCACGGGCGCCCTGCTTTTTTTCACCGCCGGCACACTGGTCACGCAGGCCGCGTCGCGCCGGCTCGACCTGAGCCTGGGCTTCCTGGTGGCCACCTTCGTGAACGTGTTGTTCGCCGGCCTGGTGCTGTGTGTGCAGTGGCTGCTGCGCGCGCAGGGCACGGTGTGGAACGCCACGGCCTTTGCCATGTTTGCGCTGGCCGGCTTCTTCGCCACTGACCTCGGCCGCTGGTTCTTCTATGAATCGGTGGTGCGGTTCGGGCCGGCCAAGGCCAGCGTGTTCCAGGTCAGCAGCCCGCTGTTCACGGCGCTGATCGCCTGGCTGTTGCTGGGCGAGGCGCTGAGCCCGGTGGTGGCTGCGGGCATGTTGCTGACGGTGGCCGGCCTGGTGCTGGTCAGCGTGAAGCCGGGCGCGGCCAGGGCGGCCAAGGCTGCGGCTGCGTCATCCGGTGCCGACAACGCGCCGCGGCCCAGCCACCGCACCCGGCTGCTGCAGTCGGTGCTGTTCCTCGGCCTGTGCAGTTCGCTGGCCTATGCGGCCGGCAACGTGCTGCGCGGCATGGGCATACGCCGCTGGAACGAGCCGGTGCTGGGCGCGCTGGTGGGGGCGGTCTGCGGGCTGCTGCTGCACCTGTTGTTCAGCTCGGGCAAACGCCTGCTGTGGCAGCGTCTCTGTGCGGCCAACCCCACCGGCATCGCCTTCTTCGCGGTGATGGGCGTGACCACCATCTCGGCGCAGATGTGCACCATCGCCGCGATGCGCTACATCCCGTTGTCCGTCGCCACCCTGATCACGCTGTGCACGCCGCTGCTGGTGTTTCCGCTGAGCCATTGGCTGGGGCAGAACAAGGACCCGATCACGGCGCGCACCCTGCTGGGTTGCGGGCTGACCCTGGGCGGCATCTTCGTCATCGTGCTGCGGTGAAGGCGGCACGCGCGGCCGCCAGCCGCCACAATGCGGGCGATGGAGACAACGCCGTGAAGCCAGCCGTGAAGCTAGCCGTGAACCAGCGCGGCACAGAGCCCGAACCCCGCAGCGCCTACGCGTCCGCGGCCGAGGCGATGCGGCTGTTGAACGTGCGCCAGCAAACGCTTTACGCCTATGTGAGCCGCGGCCTGATCCGCAGCATTCCGCAGAAGGGCCTGAAAGACCGGCTCTACCTGCGCGACGACATCACGCGGGTCGGCATGCGCTCGGCGGCACGCGCCGGCCATGGCCCGGTGGCGGCTTCGGCGATGAACTGGGGCGAGCCGATCTTCCCCACGTCGATCACCGAGATCACGCCGCAGGGCCCGCGCTACCGTGGCCGCCTGGCCGCCGACCTGGTGCGCGGTGGCGTGGCTTTCGAAGCCGTCGCCGAGCTGTTGTGGACGGGTGAGTAGGCTGACCCCGGTACGACCGACTGGCCGGTTGCCGACCCTGTCCCCGAGCTGCTGGCGCTCAACGGCACGCTCTGCTCGCTGCATTCGCGCGACAACATCCTGGAGACGCTGGCCCTGGTGT
>JAQGMQ010000086.1 GCA_028292305.1 Rhodoferax sp. | reverse complement strand
GCACGAGCCCGAAGGCGCGGCCACACGCGCCGCCTGGCAGGCCCAGCGCGACAGCCTGCGCGGCCTGCACGCGTCGTTGCTGGCCGAGGCCGTGCCGCCCACCTTGCTGGACGCCGTGCGCCGCGGGGAAAAGGCCCGCGGCCAGATCGACCAGTGGTGGCGCTGGGGCGGCATGGCCGCGGCCGTGCTGCTGGCCTTCGGCGTCGGCTGGTGGTCGCGCGGCATCGCCCCGCAACCCGCGGCCCAGACCTTGGCGGCCCTGTCGCAAGGCAACGGCCCCGGCGCGTTTGCCCGCCAGGCCGTGGTGGCGCACGCCGTCTACGCCCCCGAGGTGCGCCACCCGGTGGAAGTGGCCGCCGCGCAGCAGGAGCACCTGGTGCAATGGCTGTCCAAACGCCTCGGCCGGCCGCTGAAGCTGCCGCTGCTGACCGCGCAAGGTTATGAGCTGGTCGGCGGCCGGCTGCTGCCCGGCGAGCCGGGCAATGCGGGGGGCAGCGGTGCCGCCGTTGGGGTGGTTGCAGGCGCCAAGACCGGCGCTGCCCGCGCGCAGTTCATGTACCAGAACGCCGCTGGTGAACGCATCACCCTGTACCTGGGCGCCGTCGGCCCGGCCAGCAACGCAGCGGCCACCCAGGCCACCGCGGCGCAACAGAACATGGCCCGCGAGACCGCCTTCAGTTTCGTCAACGATGGCGCGGTGCCGGGGTTCTACTGGGTCGACCAGGGCTTCGGCTACGCACTCGCCGGGCCGCTGCCGAGGGAAGCTTTGCTGGCGCTGGCGCGGACGGTGTATCAGCAGTTGGAGCCGGGGGAGGGTGCTAAGTAGGGTGGTTCGGGTGCCGCGGAATAGGGCGCTTGATGTGCGAGGGCGGTGGGGGGGCGGGCTACAAAGCCGCCAGGGCCTGTGCCCGAAAACAGGGCTTGATCGCCGCCGCAGGAACCGAGTCTTGCTTCGCTGATCCGCTGGCGTGATCGGATTGGTGAATGGCGACGCCTTCCCGGATACTCGGCGTATGACTCTTGATGTCGTTCGTCTTCCGTCTGCTCTTCGCACGCGCCTCTTGCGCATTGGCGCGAAGGTGGAACAAGCCGCAGCTGCCGCGCGCTTGCCGGCGTCGGGCGACGCCGATACCGCACAGTACTTCGCCTTTTGGGAGGCTATGGGGGCCTCCTCGCCCGCGGACATCGGGCTTCGGTTGGCGGCAGAGACGCGTGCGCACGAATACGACCTCTCGTCGCTCGCGGCGCTGCACTCGCCCGACGTGCGGACCGCGCTCGATAAGCTGGCGCGGTACAAGCGCCTCTGCGGACCGCAGGACTTGAATCAGGAACTCTCTTCGAAGGAGATTGCTGTTTCGACGGCGTGGTTGAGAGCGTCGTCGCCGCCGCCGCCGCGCCTGGTCGACGCCATGTTCGGTTCGCTGCTCCTGCTGCTCCAGAGGGGATCCGGTCAGGCGCTGGCTCCGAAGCGTTTCGAACTCACGCGGGCTCGCGCCGACGAAGCAATGCTGATGCGGTTCTTCGGGTGCCCGCTGAAATTCCGCGCCAAGCGCGACGCGCTCGTCTTCGACAACCGACTCCTGGACGTACCCTTCGTCACGCACAACGCCGATCTGCTGCAGACGCTGCTGCCCAGCCTCGACGAGCGGGTCGCCAAGACGCGTGGCAACGGTTTCCTCGACGAGGTTCGCCGTGCCATCGCAAAACGCATGTCTGGTGAGCGCCCCAGCGCCGACAAGGTCGCGCTCGAGCTGGAGACCAGCGCGCGCACGCTCCAGCGTCGGCTTGCTGAACGCGGCACGAACTACCAGGCGCTGCTCGACGATGTTCGGCATCATGCGGCGCGGCGCCTTCTCGGCGCGGAACGCATCGAGATCGCCGACGCTGCCTTCCTGCTCGGCTTCGAAGAGCTGAACTCCTTCACGCGTGCGTTCCGGGGCTGGGAGGGCCAGACGCCGAAGCAGTGGCGCGCGGCGCGTGGCGCGATTTGATGAGGTTCTGGCGCGATCGGATTTGAGTGCGCCGGCTGTGGTCGCTAAGCTTTCTGCATGACCACCAACACCACTCCGATCCCGCACGACCACCCTTTGCCGCCGCGGCAGACGGTCATCATCACCGGTGGCAATTCCGGTCTCGGTTATGCCTGCGCGAGTGCGTTGCTCGCCGCTTCTCCGCCATGGCACGTCGTCATTGCCTGCCGCGATCCGTTGCGTGCGCAAACCGCGGTCGAGACCTTGCGCAAGTCCGGGGCGCCCGGCGCGACGGTTGAAGCCATGGATCTCGATCTCGCATCACTTGCATCAATTCGAAGCTTCGCGGCAAAGCTGGATGGCAAACTGAAGGCGGCAGACTTCCCCCCGCTGCATGGCCTCGTCTGCAACGCCGCGGTTCAAGGGCCAAAGACGTTCACCGTCGACGGCTTCGAGGCCACCTTCGGTGTGAGCCATCTGGGGCATTACCTGCTCGTCAACCTGCTGCTGCCCTTGATGGAAAAGCCGGGGCGCATCGCCATTGTGGCCAGCGGTGTCCATGATCCCGCGGAGTTGGCGAAGGTGCCCGCCAGCGCGGCTGTTCCCGTGCCCGCCTGGAATACGCCCACGGCGCTGGCCAGGGGTGAACTCGGTCCGGAAGCCGCAAACGACGACGCGGCAGCGGACCGTGGTCGGAGGTACGCGACCACGAAGCTCGCCAATGTCTACTTCACCTACGGCCTCGCGAAGCGGCTGGCCGAAGGCATCACGGTCAACGCCTTCGATCCCGGACTGATGCCGGGGACTGGGCTGGCCCGGGACTATCCAGCTCTCGCCCGCTTCGTGTGGCATGCCATCCTGCCGAAACTGATTCCGCTGCTGCGGGTGGTCCTGGTCAAGAACATCCATACACCCGAAGAGTCTGGCGCGGCCCTGGCACGCCTCATCGTCGACCCGGCGCTGGGCTCTGCCAGCGGTAGGTATTTCGAGGGCTTGCGCGAAATTCCGTCCTCAGACGATTCGTACGACGAGAGACGAGCCGATGCGCTATGGCGGGATAGTGCCGTTCTCACGGGGATGGCTTCGCCTTCATGAATAGGCGCCCGTTGAAATGAATCGGGCGAGGCCGGCGTTTGCCTCCGCGCAGGCTTCCGGTGAACAGCCCGTTGGTCCTGTCACTGATCGGACGTGGCAGCAAAATCGCGTCCCGTGCGGCCAACGGATGCGTTGCGCCTGTACCGCCAGCGCCCCGCTACGGGGGCGCAATCGATGCAAAAAGCCCTGAAGCCCGGCGGCTTTCGCCAGTCGGCTTACACCGTAACCTCCCCCGTCAACCGCAACCAGTTCCCATGCGCGAACGCCGCCTGCTCGGGCCCCGAAAGACCGCAGGTCTCAAGAAACTTCCGCGCGTCCGCACCGGGCCGGTACTGGTACGGAAAGTCGGTGGAGAACAGCAGGCGGTCATGGCCCACGACTGCGGCGGCGCGCGCCAGATAGTGCGGCAGGAACATGCCGCTCGCCGTCACATAGAGGTTCCTGCGCAGGTACGTGGCGATCGGATGGTCGAGCCCGGAGACGCGGTCCATGGCGGCCAGGCGTTCGGCGTAGAAAAGGACCAGCTCGCCCCAATGGCCCAAGATCAGCTGCAGGCGGGGCATGCGGTCGAACGTACCGGCCAGCAGCAGCCGGATGAACTGGATGCCCGCGTCGTAATGCCAGCCGAGCCCGTAGGTTGCGAAGGCCGCGTCCACCTCGGGCCTGAAGCCTGAATAGTACGACTCTCTGACCGCCATGGTGGGTGTGCGCGGGTGCAGCAAGATCGGCACGCCGAGGTTCTCCGCCGACTGGAAGATCGGCCAGAAGTCGGGATGGTCGAGGTTGCGCTCGCCCACGCGCCCGCACAGCATCGTGCCCGTGAAGCCGAGCGATTTGACGCAGCGTTCAAGCTCGAGGGCCGCCTCGTCGGGGCGCGCCACGGGCAGCGTCGCAAAGGCCTGGAACCGCGTGGGATGCCGGGCCACCGCTTCGGCCAGCGTGTCGTTGATGCGCTGCGCCATGCCGACGCTTTCAGCCCCGAGATCGTGCAGCGAAGGGGTGGTGAGCGACAGCACCTGGACGTCCAGGCCGGTCTCATCCATCAACGCGATCCGCTGTTCGGCCAGGTCGAGCAGACGCGCCCCGATCGGCCCGGCGTGAAACGCCACGCTCGGGTCCGTGGCCTCCAGGCCGACGGCTTTCCAGGCTTCGTGCACCTCGGCCGTCAAGAAATGTTCTTCAATGCCGATCAGTTGCATGGTGTGTTCCTCAGGTTTCGAGAAGTGGTTTGAAATGCCGTGGTGTGGAGTGATGTCTCCCATTCGGGCGCCCTCACCACGGCACTACCTTGCCGTTGCGGTCGAGGTATTGCAGACCGGGTTTGCCCTGCTGACCGATGACAACGCTCACGATGGCCGGGATGGTTTGGTCCATCGTGGCGGGCGCGTCCGCCCCACCCAATGCCGTGCGAATCCAGCCGGGCGCCATCAGCAGCAGCGAACGCAGGCCGTCGGCATGGCGGGCGGCGTAGCTGCGCATGTACATGTTCAGCGCGGCCTTCGTGCCCCGGTAGACCTCGTGTCCGCCCTTTTCGTTGTTGGCCACGCTGCCCTGGCCCGACGACATGATGCCGATCAAGCCCTCGTCGGTGACGAGTGGGCCGAGCGTTTCGATGGCGCGCATGGGGCTCAGCGCATTGGTCACCATGACGTGCACGAACTCGTCGGTCGAAACCTCGGCGATGGTCTCGTCCTGGTTCTGGTTCGCGGTGCCGGCGTTGACGAACAACATGTCGAAGCGGCGTGGAGCGAGGCGACCGCGCAGGGCCACCAGTTGGTCGGCGTCGGTGATGTCGGCGGATTCGACGGTGACCTGGCCCGGGTGTGCCTCGGCCAAGTCGTGCAGTTCGGTCCTGGCGCTGCCGCGGACCGTGCCGACGACGTTCCATCCCCGCTGCACGAATTCTTCGGCCATCGCATAACCGAGGCCGCGCGATGCGCCGACCAAAAGGATGGATGGGATGGAGGGGGTGGATGATCTGGTGTTGCTCATGGGATTCTTTCGTTGAAGGTGTGAAAGAATTATCTGCAGCGCACCGCGCTAACGCCAGACGCACAGTGTGCACAATGCAGTTGCACGCAACGCCATGTCCCATCCCCCATCAACCTGTGCGCCGACATGACCAACTTGGATCTGAACCTGCTGCTGGCCCTCGATGCCTTGCTCACCGAAGGCAGCGTGACGGGCGCGGCGCGCCGCCTCGGCCTGAGCGCTTCCGCCATGAGTCGCACCCTGGCGCGGCTGCGGTCGATGACGGGCGACCCGCTGCTGGTTCGCGCGGGCGGCGGGCTGGTACCGACGCCACGGGCCATCACCATGCGGCAGCAGGTGCGCGATGTCGCCCGTGACGCCCGCACGTTGCTCGGCCCCCAGGCCAGCGAGGTCGATCTGGCCACCCTGGAGCGCACGTTTGTCGTGCAGGCGAACGAAGGATTCATCGCCCTGTTTGCCGCGTCCCTGGTGGCCAGGGTGCTACAAGCGGCGCCGCGTGTGCAACTGCGGTTCGTGCCGAGGCCGGTCAAGGACGCGGTTTCGCTGCGCGAGGGGCGGGTCGACCTGGAAATCGGTGTGCTGGGCAATTCCGGGCCCGAGGTGCGCACCCGGTCCATCTTCCGCGACCGCTTCATCGGTGTGGCGCGCACGGGTCATCCGTTGTTGACCGGGCCGGTGACGCCGGCAAGTTATGCGGCTTGCCAACACGTGGTGGCTTCGCGGAAGGCCGTGCCCGAGGGCCCGATCGACCAAGCCCTGGCGGACCTCGGCCTGCGGCGCACCATCGTCGCCGTCGTCGCCGGTTTCCCCGACGCCATCAGCATCGCGCGTGGCTCGGACGCCATTGCGCAGGTGCCGGGCAGCCTGGTGCGCGCCGGCTTGCCCAGCGCGGTGGCCCAGGTCGAAGGCCTCTCCATTTTCGAGCTGCCGTTCATCGTGCCGGAGATCGTTGTCTCGGCGATGTGGCACCCCCGGCTCGACGCGGAGCCCGCACACCGCTGGCTGCGCGAGACCTTCATCACGGTGTGCCAGGACGCGCTGGCGGGTTGATAGGGTCGCAGCCTTGTGCGGTCGCAGTGCCGACTCGTCAGGCATTCATTGCAGCGCGGCTGGGTACAAGAACTGGTTTGTCACCCGCCGGGGCCGCGAGGATGTGCCGCTTACGGATGGCAGTGGGCTGGCAGCGGTTGTCCGTCTCTTGAAAACAAGCCTCACTCACACACGCATGTATCGGCCATTTAAAAGCAGTTAAAGTTCGCGCCGGTACCAGAAGCAGTCGGGAAGCGGCGACATGTCTATGCTTTCATAGAATCCCACTGACTCCGGTACCGAGCTGAGTATGACGCTTACCTTCGGCCCTACAAGCTTGCGCGTTTCTTCAATCAAACGCGCTCCGATGCCGTTTCCCTGTGCGTCTTTACTGACTGCCAAGTCAGACAGATAGCAGCAAAAGTTGAAGTCCGTGAGGGCTCTTGCAACGCCGACGAGAGTGCCGTCAATTCGAGCAGTAACGACAATATTTGCGTTCTTGACCATTTCGCCAAGACGCAACAAATCGTCCACGGGGCGACGTACGCCCAGTCCGGAAGCGATCAATACCTGCCGAAACTCTTCGACGGGAAGCGAAGTCTCGACGTCGTAGGTTGGGCTTGAGCCTGTCATTTTTTTCCTGAATTTGCTGAATGTCCTCAGTTTACGAGCGACCGCTGCTGCAGCACGGCAGGTCTAAATTCTGCGCCATTGCAAACACTAAATTTGCTGGTTGCCAACGGAAGACCACGTGCGCCGCATTTTCTCAAGGGAACAGAAGTTACGCGCAGTTTCGCTTGCCCCATTGGTTC
>JAQGMQ010000072.1 GCA_028292305.1 Rhodoferax sp. | reverse complement strand
CGGCACGCTCGACTACGCCGCCGCAGCCACGCCGGCCACGGCCGCGGAGCGCATCGACATCGTGCTGCAGGGCACGCTGGTGGCGGGCACCACGCTGAACAACACCGCCACGGTGACCAACCTCAGCCCGGGCGGTGGCACGCGTGCGGCCAGCGCCAGCGTGAATTCGGTGGGGGGCGGTGGGCCGCCCGGCGGCATGCAGTCGATCCCCACGCTGAGCCAGTGGGGGCTGGCGTTGTTGAGCCTGCTGGTCATCACCGTGGCCGGTTTGCGGCAGAGGCTACGCGGCCCACTGCGCTGAATTTGGCCCTCAACGGGCCCGCCCCCGCGGCGGTACCTGTTCAAATTCCTTCGATTTGCAGAACGAATCCCAAGCCGGGCCCCGGGCATCGGCCAGCGGCTGTGGCCCTTGAGCGGCAGCGTAGTCCGCTCCATTTTTTATAGCACTCGCCCGGCCGCTTGAAGCGCGGCTGGACGGCCTGTCGTTGCCCACTTCCGACAAGCCAGGCAACCAAGGGTTTTCCCATGGACCTCATCCGTAAATCGATGAATAATTTTGTACACCAAAAATAATTAATTTTATTTTTAGTTCAATTTTTCGGTGATTGAAGATGGCATACATGACAGGAGAATTCCTATGTTCAGCTTTCTCGGCCGCAAGCGTTCCCATCCTGGCGCATCCATCCTTCTGCAGAACACGGCCCACTGGTGGCGGCAGGCAAGCCTGCTGCTGGCCCTGCTGATCGCCGGTGCCGCTGCCCAGGCGGCCGACCTGATCGTGGTGCGCGACATGCCCTCCGCTTCGGGCGTCTCGGGCCAGATCATCACCTACGACCTGGCGTATAAAAATGGTGGCCCGGGCAGTGCCAACGGCGCCTCCATCACCGAGCAGTTGCCGGCCGGCTTCGTCGTCACGAACGTGGTGTGCGTCGGTGGCCCCGGGGGCGCAATGGACTCTGCGCGTCTTCGGCAGTGCCGGCACCAGCAACTGCAGCAGCGCCATTGGCCAGCAGGCGCTGAGCTTTCAAGCCTACGGCACCGGTGTGGACGACAGCAACCCGGGCAACAACACGGGCACGTCGGTCAACCTGAACCTGGCGCCGAACTGCCCAAGCAACCCGTTGGCCTACAGCCTCGGGGTGAGCAAGTCCGGGCCGTTCCTGGCCGATGGCGTCACCTCGGTCGGCACCATCGGCGCACCGATTCCGTTCGGCGCGCGAGCGTATTTCCTGGTGACCCTGCAAAACGACTCGTCGACTGGCGTGGCTCTGGCGAATGCGGGTGTGGGGGACGGCCTGATCGACACCCGAACCCTGCCTTCGAATACCGTCCTCGGCGTGGACGGCACGGCGCCCGGACCGTTTCAACAGGACCCGGCGCAACCCATAGGCTTGCCGATGAACCTGGACGTCAACGGCGTGACCAGCGTCATCAACAGTGGCGTGATCTGCACCGCGTTCGGCGGCGCCCAATGCCCCGCCTCCTTGAACGGCGTCAACGTGGTCGCCGGCAACAGCTACAGCAACTTCGACGCCACCGTCCCCTTGCTGCCCCCACGCAGTTGCCCCGGCGGCGTGACCTGCACCACGCCGGCCGACCCCACGGCGCGTATCGAACTGCTGGTGCCTTACCACAATCAACCACTGGCGGCGGGCTGCCTTTCCCCCGGCGACACCTCGGTGCGCACCACCAACCAGGCCACGACGACCACACCCGCCACGGCCACCGTGATCGCGCCCGACGGCAGCACCGCCCTGGCCAGCGCGGTGCCGGGCAGCGGCGGAAGCGCCCCGGCCTACGTCTACACCAACGGCTACCCGCCCTGCCCGAGCGGCGGCTCGGTGGCGCTGGACAAGACGCTGACTGCACCGGCCGGATTGACCGGCGTCGCCATGGCAGGGGGCACGAGCTACAGCGGCAATCTGCCTTCGGGCCCGGTTACGTTCCAGGTCGTGGCCAGCAACATCAGCGGCAACGGCACGGGCTTCGACGTGGTGACTTTCACCGATGGCAATCCCTCGTTACGGTGCCGCGACGGCAACTTCAGCAACCCGACCAACCAGCCAGGTGCCGACCGTTGCGGCACGATCAGCCTCACCAGCCTGAGCTGCGCGGCCACCGGTGGCGCCCAGTGCCCGTCGCCTGCCGCACTCGCGGCCGTGGTGAACGCGACGCCCGGAAACAACGGAACATTGCAAGGCAGCTTCGGCACCGCGGGCATCTTCACCACCATGCCCGACGGCAGCCAACTGATCTTCAGCATCGGCTACACACTGGCCGGCGTGAATAGCTTTACCGGCTCGCTCACCAATGACGCCACCGTCGTCGCGCAATCGGGCGTGCCCTCCTATTCCGCCTTTTCCGAAGCGCAGGTCAACCTGGCGTTCGCTGCCGGCATCGCGCTGTCCAAGTCGGTCGACAAGCTGCAGGCTGCCGCTGGCCAGGCCGTCACCTACACGGTGGACGTGGTCAACGGCGGCAACGGCGCGCAGCCGGCCGGTGCGTTGTTCACCGACCCGCTGCCGCCCGAGCTGACCGCCTTCACCGGCGTGAGCTGCGTGGCCATACCCGGCCCGGCGGCCAACCCCGGCACGGCCACCTGCCCCGGCGCCATCACCAACAACGGCGCGGGCATCAGTGCCACCTTGCCGGCGATTCCTGCAAACTCGGGCCTGCGCTTCAGCATCACCGCGAACGCGCCGAGCGGCGGCCTCATCACCTCGGTCAACAACCAGGCCAACGTGCAGGTGCCGGTGGGCGGCGTCAACACCACGCTGCGCGCCTCCACCAACTTCGCGGTGCCCAGCGCGGCCGAGATCCTGGCCGGTGGTGTGCCGCAGGGCTTCAAGTCGGTGGTCAACCTGACGCGGCCGGGCGCGGCCTTCGCCATGCCCGGCGACGCGCTGCGCTACCGGCTCACCTACTTCCACAACGGCGCTATCGACATCACCAGCTTCCAGGTGACCGACACGCTGCCGGCCGGCGTAACGTACGCTGGCGGCGCCACGCTGTCGGTGGCCGGGCCGCTGTCGTCCGCCAGCCTGAACCCGGGCTACAACGGTGTGGGCCAGGCCAACCTGCTGGCGCCCGGCGCGGTGCTGGGCAGCGGGGAGACGATGGTGTTCACCATTCCCGTCACGGTGAGCGGCGCCACGGCACCAGGCACGACGCTGTTGAACCAGGGCGGCGCGTTCGGCTCGGGCATCGCCGGCCCGATCGTCAGCGACAACGTCGACAACACCAACCCGGCCTGCAGCAGCGCCACGCTGCCCGCGCCCTGCCTGCCCGCCGGCGTGACCGTGCCCGCCGGCAGCGTGCCGCAAACGCAAACGGCCACGCTGGACCCGGTGGCGGTGCCCGTCACCGGCTTTTTGGCGCCCAACATCAGCAAGAGCGGCGCGTTGCCGAGCCCCACCAGCGTGCAGTGGCAGGTCTCGGTGGCCAACAACCTGCTGGCCAACGCCGGCAAGGGACCGATGGGCTTCAGCCTGGCCGACCCGGTGCCGGCGGGCATGACGGCCGGCGCGATCTCGTGCAGCGTGGTCTCCGGCACCGGCCAGACCACGGTGGCCACTTGCGCATTGGCAGGCGGCGTCTACACCGTGACCGGTGCGCTCGACTACACGGCCGGCGCCACACCGGCCAGCGCTTCCGAGCGCATCGACATCGTGCTGCAGGGCACGCTGGCCGCGGGCAGCACGCTGAACAACACCGCCACGGTGACCAACACCAGTGCCGGTGGCGGCACGCGGTCGGCCAGTGCCAGCGTCACCTCGACCGTCACGCCGCCAGCGCCCGGCGGCGGCATCCAGCAGATTCCGACCTTGAGCCAATGGGGCCTGGTGCTGCTGAGCCTGGTGGTGGGCGCCGCGGCGGCGATTGGCCGGCCGAAGGGGCGCCAGCAAACGGGCGCGTGAAGTTGAGCCCCCCCGCCGACTACGAACTGCTGCAAGCTGCCGGCTCCGCGGGATGGTTTCAGCGGCACCGGCCTATCCAGAATCCACCGCAAAACGTGCGCCGCTTCTTCACCCAACCTCATAAGTCTGCCCACGACGAAAAACGTGGCCCAAACAAAAAGCCGGCAATGCCGGCTTTTTGTTTGGGGTCACCACCCCGAATTGGGGCGATTAACCGGTATGCCTTCAGGCGATCAGAAACTGGGTGCGTTCCTTGTCCTGAATCCAGCGTGGTGGTTTGCCGCGGCCGGTCCAGGTGTCGCCGGTTTCCGGATTGCGGTACTTTGGCGCGACCTTGGCTTTGCTTCCCTTGACGGCCGTGGATTTGGCACCGCGGGTTTTAGTGGTGGGAAACACGTCTTCCGGCGTCAAATCGAAATCGGCCACCAAAGCGCGCACTTGTGAAAGCGCCTGCGCATTTTCGCGTTGGCGCGCTTCGCTGATCTGGCGTTCCAGGGCTTCACGTTGCTGGAGGAGTTCTTTATAAGTGGTCATATTGGTTCAGAGTGAATGAGGGATCGGGACGCCCGGATTATATTCATTTATTGAAAATAGGTGAATCTGCACCTTCTGATTCACAAAAAATTTACAACTGAAATTATCGGCGGCGCGACATCTTGCGCCGGGCGGGGGTTGCCCCGCGTGATTCAATCCCAGCGCCAAAACGGGGCCTCAGCTATTCAATCACGGCGCACAAGGGCATTAAGCCGCATGCGACAGCAGCGCCAATGCCGCGTAATCGCCGACTTTATCGGCCAGCCCTGCGGGCACGCAGCGCATGCCGGCGGTTAATGAAGGCAGGCGTCCATCAATATGCGACTGCAGGCGCGGCAGCAATAATTCGCGGTTGTTCCAGAACACGCTGCCGCCCAGGCTGATGCCTTGCAGGTCGAGCGTCACCACCAGGTTGTAGAGCGTGCGGCCCATCACCAGGCACAGGCTGTCGACGGTGGCCAGCGCGGCCGCATCGCCCGCCGTGGCCGCGGTGAACAGCGGCGCGGCCTCCTGGCCGAAGCGGCGGGCGATGGCGTTGCCCGCGATCAGGCCTTCCACGTCGCCGATGTTGCCGCAGCCGCACAGCGCGTCATTGTTGTCGTTGACGAACATGTGGCCGGCATGGCCGGCGTTGCCGTTCTTGCCGCGCAGGATGTGGCCGTCGACACACAGGCCCATGCCGATGCCGGTGCTCCAGGTCACGTAGGCGCAGTGGTCCAGGCCCTTCAACGCACCCCAGCGGCGCTCGGCTTCGAGGGCGGCGATGCAGTCGTTTTCGACCCGCACCCGCGCGCCGAAACGCTGGCGCAGCGGGGCTTCGAGCAGGGCCGATTTCCACTCGTTCGGCAGGCCGCGGGCGGGGCCGGCCAGGCCGCCGCAGATGTTGGGCGCGGCCAGCTCGACCAGGCCGTCGGTCAGCACGAACGGGCCGCAAGACGACACGCCGACCTCGTCGATCGCATCCGCCGAGGTGCCCACCTCGGCGCAGGCGGCTTCCACCATGCGAATGATCTGCACGGCCAGCGCGTCATTGGCGCCGGTCTTGGCCGTGGGTTCGGCGCGGCGCGCCTGCAGGCTGGGCATGGCGCCTTCGCCGGTGGTCAGGCTGACGGCGATCTTGGTGCCGCCGATATCAACACAAGCTTTCATGGGACGTGCTCGAAAAATGAGGATGAGAAAAACTAAACCAGTTTGGAAATGAGGCTGGCCAGCGCGCTGAGCACGATGGTGGTCGTGAACGGCAAAAACCATTCTCGGCCAAACAGCTTGAAGCGTACGTCTCCGGGCAATCGGCCAAAGCCCAGTTTGCCGAGCAGCGGGGTAAACCAGCTGATCAGAATCAGTGCCAGAAAAATAACCAGGAGCCAGCGAATCATGGCATTACAAAGTATGGCTGCGGTCGCCGGTTTGGAAACCAATTGCGTCAAATGGCGCGCCCTTGGCAAAGCCGACCACCTTGAACAATTCACCCATCTCGTGTTCATTCACGAGCTTGATGGCGCGCACGCGGTCCACCGCCGTGCCCTGCTCCATCAATTGCAGCAGGCCGCAGTTCATGAGGAAACGAGCCTGGTTGGCATAACCCAGCACTTCGAGCCCGGCCTCCTGGCCAGCCAGTGCGATGGCGGTGAAATTCACGTGGGCGGTGATGTCCTTCAGGCCCACGTCGGCCAGCGGATCGGGGTCGGCGCGGTGCGCCTGGTGGCACATCACCGTGCCGCCGCTGCGCTGCGGATGGTAGTACTCACTCTCGGGGAAGCCGTAGTCGATGAAGAAGGCCGCGCCCCGCACCAGGCGCTCGGCCAAGGTGTGGATGAAGGCCACGCCCTGGGCGTGGATCTCGGTCAGGTAGTCGTGCGGGCCGGCCACGTCGACCGGCGGGCGCAGGTCGGAAGCCTGGTCTTGCCACACGAAACGGCGGGGCTCGTCGGGGGCCAGCGCCACGCCGCGTTCGAACCATTGGCCCTGGACGCGGTTCAACAGCTGCACCGGCATCGCGTCCAGCACCTCGTTGCCCACCACCACGCCCTGCATCGCATCGGGCAGCGCGTCGGCCCAGAATACCTTGCCCGCGAACGGCGCCAACGCCTCCTGCTGGCGCGCACGCAGGGTGCCCGACAGGTCGACGATGGTGTAGCGATCGACCGTGTCGCCCAAGGCTTCGAGCAGTTGCAGCGCCAGCGCGCCCGAGCCGGCGCCGAACTCCCAGACCTCGCGGGTGGCGGTGGCCGCCAGCGCCTGTGCCAGCTGCGCGGCCAGCGCGCGGCCGAACAGCGGCGACAACTCGGGCGCGGTCACGAAGTCGCTGCCGGCCACGCGCACGCCGTCCTGCATGAGGGTGGGCATGGTGCCGAACTTGAGGCTGGTGTTGGCGTAGTAGCCGAGGCCGGGCGCGTAGAGCGCCAGGGCCATGAAGCGGTCGAAGCCGATCCAGCCGCCCGCGTCCCGGATGGCGTCGGCGATGGTGGCTTGCAGGCGGGTCGTTAAACTGTGGGCAGATGTCGTCACCCCTGGATTGTCCCTGAATGCCGCCCACTTCTTCCCGCCCCGCTGAACCGCCCTCGCCCACGCCACCGGCCGTGCGCACCGTGCTGGTCACCGGTGCCGCCAAGCGCCTGGGTCGCGAGATCGCGCTGGCGCTGGCGGCCGGTGGCTGGCAGGTGGCCGTGCACTACCGCGGCTCGGAGGCCGAGGCCCTGCAGACCGTGGCCGACTGCGACGCGCTGACCCGGGCGGGCGGCCTTTTCAGCGGCCTGTCGCACGCCGGTTTTCATGCCGACCTGGCCGACGAGCCCAGTACCCGCGCACTGCTGCCCCGCGTGGTGGCCCGTTTCGGCCGCGTCGACGCGGTGGTCAACAGCGCTTCGACTTTCGAGAACGACAGCGCCGAAAGTTTCGGTTTCGAGGCCATGGAACGCCATTGGCGCGCCAACACCGGCGCGCCCGTGCTGCTGGCACAGGCGTTGCATGCGCATCTGGCGGGACGCTCCGATCCCGCGGCGGCCCAGGGCGCGGTGGTGAACCTGCTCGACCAGAAACTATGGAATCTGAATCCCGATTTTTTCAGCTACACCCTGTCGAAAGCCGCGCTGGAAGCCGCCGGCACCATGCTGGCGCTGGCGCTGGCGCCCCTGGTGCGCGTGGTGGGCGTGGCCCCCGGGCTCACCTTGACCAGCCACCTGCTGGACGACGCCGCGTTCGACGCACGCCACCGGCTGGCGCCGCTGGGCCGCTCGTCAACGGCTGCGGACGTGGCGGCCACGGTCAAGTTCGCGCTGGAAAACCGCTCGCTCACCGGCACCACGCTGGTGGTCGACGGCGGCCAGCATCTGATGAAGTTCGACCGCGACTTCTCGCTCATGTGATTTTCCAGCCGACCACGTTTCAAACCACCCCATGCTCAACACCGCCGGCAGCCAGACGCTGCACCTCACCGGACTCCGCTTCAAGGCCAACGTCGGCATCTTCGACTTCGAGAAGACCGACCCGCAGCCGATCCAGGTGGACGCCTCGCTCAACCTCGGCACCCAGCCACTGAACCCGCGCGACGACGACATCCACCACGTGCTCGACTACCGCAAGGTGCGCCAGATCATCATCGACGAATGCACGGCCGTGCATGTGAACCTGCTCGAGACGCTGATCGGCAAGCTGAGTGCGCGCCTGATGCAGCTGCCCGGCGTGCTGGGCGTGCGTGTGAAGATCGCCAAGCTGGAAATCTTCGACGACTGCGAAGTGGCGATCCGCATGGAAACGGGGCAGTGGTAGACACATGCGACGCGCCGGCCCGCCCCAAGCCAGCAAGCACCCCAGTGCACAGCACCAAGGTTCATCCGTGAGCGGCAGCGTGCCTGCTCATCCTGTTCATCCTGCCCGGCGCGCGTTGCTGCTCGGGCTGGCGGCTGGTGGCCTCGGCGCGGTGGCGCCCGCCTTCGCCACCGAAACGGTGCGCATCGTCACCGAGGAATACCCGCCCTACAACTACACCGACAACGGCAAGATCACCGGCCTGGGGACAGACGTGGTGCAGGCCGTGCTGCGCGAGATCAATGTCGAAGGCCAGATCCAGTCGCTGCCCTGGGCACGCGCCTACGAGACCGCGCAAAACACCGACAGCGTGCTCATCTATTCGATGAACCGGTCAAAGGAACGCGAGAAGCTGTTCAAGTGGGTGGGCCAGATCACGCCGACCGACTTCTACCTGTTCTCGTTGAAAAGCCGCAACCTGCAGATCAACGAACTCGCCGATACCAAGAACCTGCAGATCGGCACGGTGAACCAGGACGTGGGTGAGCAGTTCCTCGTGCAGAACGGATTTGCGGTGGGGCGCAACCTGCAGTCGAGCAACCGCTACGAGCTGAATTACGAAAAGCTCAAGCGCGGCCGCATCGACCTGTGGATCATGAACGAGCTCGGCGCCTACTACATGGCGCGCCAGGCCGGCGACGACCCTTCGGCCGTGCTGCAGAAGTCGCTGCGCATCGCCGAGCTGAGCGGCGGCGGCAACTACATGGCCTTCGGCCTGAAGACGCCCGACGCGCTGGTCGATCGCTTCCGCAAGGGGCTGGAGGCGGTCAAGCGCAACGGCATCTACGACGCCCTCCAGCGCAAGTGGCTCTGAACCCGGAGCCTGCAGCGTGACCGAGATGCCGCCCCTCAAGCAAGCCGTGCGCCCGCGCCATTCGCTGGGCGGCCGGCTGGTGCTGGCCACACTGGGCTTCTGCCTGCTGTTCACGGCGGTGGTGGCGGCGGTGCGTACCTGGTCGGCCTGGCAGAACAACGTGGCGGTGATGTCGGGCGAGCTCAATCTGATCGCCCAGGTCTACCAGCGCACCTTGTCCAAATCGATCTGGGACATGGACCGCGAATCGCTGCAGACGCACCTGGCCAGCGTGGCCAATGTGCCGTCGGTGGGCCAGGTGGTGGTCACGCTGAAGTCGAACAACCGCGCGCCCGAGGAGTTCACACGCCAACGCGAGGGCTGGCGGCCTTCGAAGCAGGCGCCGGTGCTGCGCATGAACCTCGACTACGAGGCCTTTCCCGGCTCGAAGGAATCGGTGGGCGACTTCTCGCTGTACGGCGACGAACGGGTGTTGTGGCAACGCCTGCGCGGCGAGGTGGTGGCCATCATCGCCACGCAGGTGGCGCAATCGCTGCTGCTGGCCAGCCTGATCATGCTGATGTTCAGCAAACTGGTGACGGTGCATGTGCGGCGCATCGCCCAGCACGTGGGCCAGCTCACGCCGGCCAACCTGCAGGTGCCGCTGGGGCTGGAACGCAGCCCGGCACGGCAGGACGAACTGACGCTGCTGGTCACCGGCGTGAACCAGTTGCAGAACAATCTTTCCGACTACCTCGACCGCCAGCAGCGCGACGAAAAGGAGCTCATTGCCCACCGCGACAACCTGGCCCTGCTGGTGCGCGACCGCACCAGCGAACTCGAGTCCACCAACCACCGACTCGAAAACGCCAACGCCCTGCTCGACGGCCTGGCGCGCACCGACCCGCTGACCGGGCTGGCCAACCGCCGCCACTTCGACGAGATCAAGGAGATCGAATTCCGCCGTGCGCTGCGCAGTGGCAACGCGCTGTCGCTGCTGGTCTGCGACATCGACGAATTCAAGCGCTACAACGACGCCTACGGCCATGCCAAGGGCGACCAGTGCCTGCGTGCCGTGGCCGGCGCCATCCAGTCCAGCTGCGCCCGCGCGGGTGATCTGGTGGCGCGTATCGGTGGCGAAGAATTCGCGGTGCTGCTGCCCGGCACCGATGCCGAACAGGGCGCGCGCCTGGCCACCCAACTGCTGCGCGCCGTGGCCGAGCTGGGCATCGCGCACCGCAGCTCGGAGACCGCGCCGCACATCACGGTCAGCATCGGACTGACCCAGCTGGAGCATGACCGCGTGCACACCTTCGACGCCTTGTTCGAACAGGCCGACACGGCGCTCTACCTGGCCAAGAGCCGCGGCCGCAACCAGGTGGCGCTGTTCGAATTGCAGCGCGCCCAGGACACCACCGGAGCACCCTTATGAAAAACGTTTTGCTGGCCCTCGGCCTGTGCACCGCGGCGCTGACCCCGTTCATGGCCCGGGCCCAGGCGGTGCGCGTGGTCACCGAGGCCTCGCCCTATGTGTTCCAGCAGGGCAGCAAGGTCGCCGGACCGGCCACCGAGGTGCTCGAGAAGACGCTCGCCGATGCGGGCGTAAAGGACTACCGCATCAACCTGTACCCCTGGGCCCGCGCCTACGACATGGCCCTGGCCGAGCCCAATGTGCTGATCTACCTGATCGCCCGCACGCCGGAACGCGAGGCGCAATTTCAGTGGGTCGGCGAATTCATGCAGGTGCGCTACCACCTGTACAAGCTCAAGGCCCGCGCCGACATCGCCGCGCCGAGCCTGGAAGCCGCGCGCGGCTATGTCATCGGTGTGATGCGCGACGACAACCGCCACCAGTACCTCAAGAAGCAGGGTTTTGCGCGGCTCGTGGTGTCGGCCCAGGTGACCGAGAACTTCGCGCAGTTGCTGAACCGCCAGGTCGACATGGTGCCGTTGAGCGAGAACGGCGCTGCCACCCAGTGCAAGGAAGCCAACTTCGACTGCGCCGGGCTTGAGAAAGTGCTGCCGCTCGAAGAGATGAACACGGGCCTGTTCATGGCCTTCAGCAAGTCCACCCCACCCGAACTGGTGGCGCGCACGCAGGCGGCGTTCGAACAACTGCGCGGCAACGGCACCGTGCGCCGCATCATGGAGCCAGCCCGGCCCGCGCCGGCCAAGACAGTGTCGCTGGCCGGGAAATAACGCCGCGAACGGCCCGAAACCGCCGGGCTGGGATAATCGGGGCCTTCCGGCGTTTGCGGCCACCAGGCCCTGCCGTTTCCCTGAACTGAAAACCACGCACCATGAGCGCAGCGCACCACCGCTTCACACCAGCCCGCACCGCCGTGCGCCGCAGCACGCAGGTGTCCCCATGAGCGCCGTATGGACCACCGACGAGGCCGCGCCCGTGGCCACCGATGCCAAGCTCGAACGCGAGCCGGTGCCACGCATCAGCGTCGACCTGGCCAAGCTCGAAAAGCGCCTGTGCCGCGAGACCGGCAAGGCCATCGTCGACTTCAACATGATCGAAGAAGGCGACAAGGTCATGGTCTGCATGAGCGGCGGCAAGGACAGCTACGCCATGCTCGACATCCTGCTGAAGCTGAAGGCCCGCGCCCCGATCGACTTCGAGCTGATCGCCGTCAACCTCGACCAGAAGCAGCCCGGCTTTCCCGAACACGTGCTGCCGGCCTACCTGAAGGCCGCCGGCGTGCCGTTCCACATCGAGAACCAGGACACCTACAGCATCGTCAAGCGCGTGATCCCCGAGGGCAAGACCACCTGCGGCCTGTGCAGCCGGCTGCGCCGCGGCATCTTGTACCGTGTGGCCGACGAGCTGGGCGCCACCAAGATCGCGCTGGGCCACCACCGCGACGACATGCTGCAGACCTTCTTCCTCAACATGTTCTTCGGCGGCAAGCTCAAGGGCATGCCGCCCAAGCTGGTGAGCGACGACGGCCGCCACATCGTGATCCGCCCGCTGGCCTACGTGAACGAGCGGGACCTGATCCGCTGGGCCACGCACCGCCAGTTCCCGATCATCCCGTGCACGCTTTGCGGCAGCCAGGAAAACCTGCAGCGCAAGCAGGTGGCCGAGATGTTGCGCGACTGGGAGAAGAAATTCCCCGGCCGCATCGAGAGCATGTTCGGCGCGCTGCAGAACCTGGTGCCGTCGCACCTGATGGACGGAACCCGCTACGATTTCAAGGGTCTGAAGACCACCGGCGTGCCCAGCGACGAGGGCGACAAGGCGTTCGATGCCGAGTCGTTTCCCCAGCCAACGCACCCAGGCCTGCCCGGCCTGCAGGTCATGCGCCTGTAGACCGTTCATATCGGCCGGACCCTGCCGTGCCGATCTGCCGCTACTGGGAGTTGTCCATGAAGATCATTTGCCTTGCCGCACTCGCGGCCGTCGTCACGCTTTCCGGCTGCGCCACCACCTGGCGCGTCGACAGCGAGGTGCAGTCGTTCTCGAGCCTGCCGGTCACGGCTGCGGCAACGCCAGCGCCCACGGTGCCCGGTGCTGTCACGCCAGTCGCGCCCGCCCTGCCCTACACCGCCACGTTCCGTTTCGACCGCCTGCCGTCGCAGCAGGCCAACCCCGCCGAGCAGGCGGCACAAGCCCGGCTCGAAGCTATGGCGCTGCCCGCGCTGAGCCAGGTCGGCATGGTGCAGGACGAAGCCAATGCGCGCTACAACGTGCAGGTGTCGGCCCAGCTGCAGCAGGTGGTGCCGGGTTATGCCTACGGTTATGGCTACTGGGACGCACCGGGCCGCGCGGGCTGGTGGCCACGCACGTCGGTCTACTACGGCCGCGGTGGTGGCGGCGCCTGGTGGCCCTACGGCGGCGGTGGCTTCGGTTACCCGGGCTTCAACGGCTACGGCCTGTATTCCGGCTGGGACGAACGCGCCTACCAACGCGAGGTGAGCGTGATCCTGCGCGATGCGACGACCGGCCAGGTCGTCTACCAAACCCGCGCCGCCAACTTCGGCCGCTGGCCGGTCGACCGCGACGTGTTGCCGGTGATGTTCTCGGCCGCGCTCAGCGGCTTCCCGCAGCCGCCGGCCGGACTGCGCCGCGTCTACATCGACGTGCCGCGTTGAACCCCTTGCCGCCCGCCCCGTTGTTGTTCGAGCCTTTGTCTTTTGCCTGGTCGCCGCGTGCGGGCCGTGTGGGGCCACGCGTTGTCACCAGCTGTTGATGTTCGCGTTCACAAGCCGTCGGCGCACCGCCGCATGACGTCATGAAAAGGGTCCCCGACACCTGGGTCTGCGAAGGCTGCGACGCCGTGTACCGGCGCACGCCGCTGCAGCGGCGCGAGGTGGCGCGCTGCCCCCGCTGCGCCACCGAGCTCGACCGCGACACCGGCACCCAGCACGAACGCATCCTGCCGCTGACGCTGGCCAGCCTGGTGATGTTCGCCATCGCCAATTTGTTTCCCATCGTCGAGATCGAGCTGCACGGCCTGCGCAGCCAGACCACGCTGGCCGGCGCGGTGATTGCGCTGGCGGGCGAAGGCATGTCGCTGGTGGCGCTGCTGGTGCTGGCCACGACCTTGCTGTTTCCGCTGTTCCAGCTGCTGATCCTGCTGTGGCTGCTGGTGCCGCTGCGCTGGCGGCGGCAGCGGGTGGTGGGTTTTGCCTGGCTGGTGCGCGCCATGCAGACGCTGCGCCCCTGGGGCATGGTCGAGGTGTTCATGCTCGGCGTGCTGGTGGCCATCGTCAAGCTGTCGAGTTTGGCCACGGTGCTGCCCGGGCCGGCGCTGTGGGCCTTTGTGGCGCTGACCGTGTTGTTGACGGTGGTGCTGTCGTTCGACCCGCGCGGCTTCTGGGACATGGCCGACAGCGCGCCACAGTCTTCGCCTGCGTCAGACGAATCATCCGGCGCCGTGGACGTGGAGGGTCAGCGCCCATGACGACCCGCGGCGGCAGCCGGGCCGCGCCAAATGCCATGGCCTCGGGCCTGACCGGCTGCCAACACTGCGGCACGGTCTGGGCCGAAGCCGCGGATGGCGAAGCCTGCGGGCGCTGCGGCACCCGTTTGCACGCGCGCAAGCCCGACAGCCTGAACCGCACCTGGGCCTTGCTGCTGGCCGCCTGCCTGATGTATGTGCCGGCCAACCTGCTGCCGGTGATGATCACCACCACGCTGTTCGGCAGCCAGAACGACACCATCCTGAGCGGCGTGATCTACTTCTGGGTCAGCGGCGCCTACGGGCTGGCGGCCATCGTATTCGTGGCCAGTTTCCTGGTGCCGCTGTTCAAGCTGGCATCGCTCTTCGTGCTGGTGGTGACGGCGCAGCGCCGCAGCCGATGGCGCCGCGCCGAGCGCGCCAAGCTCTACCACCTGATCGAGCTGATCGGCCGCTGGTCGATGCTGGACGTGTTCGTGGTGGCGCTCTTGGCCGGGCTGGTGCGCATCCACGGCTTTGCCGAGATCACCGCCGGCGTCGGCATCGCGGCCTTCGGTGCCGTGGTGGTGCTGACCATGCTGGCCTCGCTGAGCTTCGACCCGAAGCTGACCTGGGACGATGACGACCCCGGCGACCCTAGCCCCACCCACAACGACAGCTCCCGAACATCCGCGCCGAAAGAAACCGAAGACCATGAGCAACCCTGAAACCCCGGGCTCGCCGCCACCCCAGCCACCGCCAGCGCCGCCAGCGCCGCAGGCCGCAGACCAGCCCGCCGTGCAAGCCAGGCAGGCGCCGCGCATCGTGCGGCGCCGCGAATGGCTGCCCTCGCTGATCTGGCTGATCCCGATCGTCGCCGCGCTGGTCGGCATCACGCTGGTGGCGCGCATCCTGATGGAGCGTGGCCCGACCATCGTGCTGACCTTCAAGACAGCCGAAGGCCTGGAGGCCGGCAAGACGGCCGTCAAATACAAGGACGTGCAGATCGGCATGGTCGACAGCCTGCGCCTGGCGCCCGACCGCTCGCATGTGCGCGTCACCCTGAAGCTCAACAAGGACGCGCAGGCCTTCACCAGCCGCGACACGCGTTACTGGGTGGTGCGGCCGCGGCTGGACATGTCGGGGGTGTCGGGGCTGGGCACGCTCCTGTCGGGCGCCTACATCGGCGCCGACGCCGGCACCGACGAGGAGACGGCCGATGCCTTCGCCGGGCTCGAGGCGCCACCCACCGTGACCCGCGACGCCTCGGGCCGGCAGTACCTGCTGCATGCCAGGGACATCGGCTCGCTCGACGTCGGCTCGCCGGTGTATTACCGGCACATCAAGGTCGGGCAGATCGCCGCGTTCGAACTCGACCCGGACGGCCGCGGTGTCTCGCTGCGGGTCTTCATCAACACGCCGTATGAGAAATTCATCGGCGCCAACACCCGCTTCTGGCACGCCAGCGGGCTGGACATGCAGCTCACCGCCAGCGGGCTGACCTTGCGCACGCAGTCGCTGGCCACCATCCTGCTGGGCGGCGTGACCTTCGGCGCGCCGGAGGACGAGGCCGGCCCTGTCTCGGCGGAGAACACCACCTTCGCGCTGGCCGACGACGAGACCAGCGCCATGAAGCAACCCGACGGCCCGGCCCAGGCGGTGCTGTTCTATTTCAACCAGTCGCTGCGCGGCCTGTCGCCAGGCGCGCCCGTCGACTTCCGCGGCGTGGTCATCGGCGAGGTCAAGTCAATCGGTGTTGAATTCGACCGTGGCGCGCGCGAGTTCCGCATGCCGGTGCTGGTGCAGATCTACCCCGACCGCCTGCGCCGCCAGGAGGTCCGGCAGCCCACGACCTCGCGCTTCACCCAGCAGCAAGGCATGCAGTTCCTGATCGAAAAGGGCCTGCGGGCGCAACTGCGCACGGGCAACCTGTTGACCGGCCAGCTGTATGTGGCGCTCGACTTCTTTCCGAAGGCGCCACCGAGCAAGGTCGACTTCGCCAAGAACCCGGTCGAGCTGCCGGTGATGCCCAACAGCCTGGACGAGCTGCAGACGCAGATTCAGGAGATCGCCAACAAGGTCAACAAGGTGCCGTTCGAGCAGATCGGCGCCGACCTGCGCACGACCATGGCCACGCTCAACAAGACCCTGAGCGGTGCCGAGCAGCTGACGCGCACGCTCAACAACGACGTATCGCCCGAGATCACGGCGGCCATGAAAGACGCGCGCAAGACCATCAGCAGCGCCGAGCGCACGCTGGCCCAGGATTCACCGCTGCAGCAGGACATGCGCCAGACGCTGCAGGAGCTCACGCGCACGGCCGCCTCGGTGCGGGTGCTGACCGACTACCTGGAGCGCCACCCCGAATCGCTGCTGCGCGGCAAACCGGACGACACCAAATGAACCACCCGTTGAACACAGAGACACCCCGCGCGCTTGCAGCCGGCCTGCTGGTGGCCACGGCCTTGCTGGCAACGGCTTGCGCCAGCCAGCCCGATCGCTACTACACACTCGCAAGCCCGGCAGCCGCGGCACGCGTCGCCGCAACCGGCGCCACGCCGGTCTTCATCGAGCTGGCGCCCGTCGCCATGCCCGATCGGCTGGCCAGGCCACAGATGCTGGTGAGCCAGACCGGCGGTGGCAGCGCCGAAGTCAAGCTGCTCGAGAAACACCGCTGGACTTCGTCGTTCGAAAACGAACTGCGCGACGCGTTGGCCAGCGGCATCGCCAGCCGGCTCGGCGCCGTCGATGTGACCCGCGGCGGCCGCCAACCCAGCCAGCCGGCCTGGCGCATCGCGGTGCAGCTCACGCAGTTCGATGCGGTGGAAAACAGCCGGGTCGACGCCGCACTCAGCTGGACCGTGCGGCGCTCCGACGCCGACCGCAACGCGGCCTGCACCTGGTCGGGCAGCATGGCCGTCGGCACCGGCATCGACGCATTGGCCCAGGGCGCGCAACGCGCCACGGCCGCGGCGGCGGAAGCCATGGCGCGCCACATCGCCGCGCTGCAGGCCGACCCTGCCGCGGGCTGCCCCGCAGTTTGACGCTGAAGACGACGGCGCGGGCCGGGTCACAGCGCTGACTAGAATCGCGGCCATGCATGTCACCCGCATCATTGCCATCCGCCACGGCAAAACCGCCTGGAACGTGGGCGCCCGTATCCAGGGTTTCCTGGACATCCCGTTGAACGACACCGGCCGCTGGCAGGCGCAGCGCGCGGCCCAGGCGCTGGCCGGCGAGCCCATCACCACGGTGTACGCCAGCGACCTGGCCCGCGCATTCGAGACCGCCACCGCGGTGGCCGATGTGGCCGGGCTCAAACCGATCCCCGAGGAAGGCTTGCGCGAACGCCACTTCGGCGTGTTCCAGGGCCGCACCTTCGCCGAGATCGAGGCCGAACTGCCCGAGCAGGCGCTGCGCTGGCGCAAACGCGACCCCGAGTTCGCGCCCGAAGGCGGCGAATCGCTGGTCACGTTTCGCGACCGCGTGATCGGCACCGTGGACCGGCTGGCCGCGCAGCACCCGGATGAACTGATCGTCATGGTGGCGCACGGCGGCGTGATGGATGTCCTGTACCGCGCGGCCACGCGCCAGGCGATCCAGGCGCCGCGCACCTGGCAGTTGGGCAACGCGTCGATCAACCGCCTGTTGTGGACGCCCGAGGGCCTGTCGCTGGTGGGCTGGTCGGATACCGGCCACCTGGAAAACGCCGCGCTCGACGAGACCGCGGGATGAACCGCCACGACCTCGGCGGCCTGGTCGGCCAATCGGTCGATGCCATCGACACCCCCGCTTTGGTTGTCGACCTCGACGCCATGGACCGCAACCTCGCCCGCATGGCCACATTTGCCACGCAACACGGCATCCGCTGGCGGCCCCACGCCAAGATGCACAAAAGCGCGGCACTGGCGCTGCAGCAGATGGCCGCGGGTGCGGTCGGCGTGTGTGTGCAGAAGACCTCCGAGGCCGAAGCCATGCTCGCTGGCGGCGTGACCGACATCTACATCAGCAACGAAGTCATCGCGCCCGCCAAGCTGCGGCGTGTGGCGCAGATGGCGCTGGCCTTGGCCACGGGCGAAAAACGCGGCCGCATCGCCATCGCCGTCGACAGTGCCGAAGGCGTGCGCCGGCTGGCCGAAGCGGCTCGCGGCGTGTTCGGCAACGCCGAGGCGACGATCGATGTGTTTGTGGAGATCGACGTCGGCCAGGGCCGCTGCGGCGTGGCGCCTGGGCCGGCGGCAGTGCCCCTGGCGCAGCAGATATCCGCCCAGCCGCAGCTGCGCTTCGCGGGCCTGCAGGCCTACTACGGCCGCGCGCAACATCTGCGCAGCCAGGCCGAGAGGCAAGAGGCCATTGCCGAAGTGGTACGCCAGGTGGTGGCCACGCGCGAGCTGGTCGAAGCCGCTGGCTTGAAGGTCGGCCTGGTCACCGGCGCGGGGACCGGCACGATGGCACTGGAGGCCGCCAGCGGCGTGTATGGTGAGCTGCAGGCTGGCTCGTTCTTGTTCATGGACGCCGACTACGCCGCAAACCAAAGCGATCCCGCGCGGCCGGCGTTCGAACACGCCTTGTTCGTCAAGACCGAGGTCGTCAGCACCAGTGCCGAACACGTGGTGTGCGATGCCGGCCACAAGAGCCATGCCATCGATTCCGGCCTGCCGCTGGTGCACCGCGACGCCGGCCTGCCGGCGCTCACGTACTTCAACGGTGGCGACGAACACGGCATCCTGCGTACCGTCGACCCCGGCGCCAAGCTGCCGGCGCTTGGCGACGTGCTCTGGCTGGTGCCGGGCCACTGCGACCCGACGGT